>JAEZLU010000110.1 GCA_023415075.1 Bacillota bacterium | reverse complement strand
GTGATGCCGCTCAGCGGGATGGTCAGCACCCAGGCGAACACCATCTGGCGGGCCACGCCCCAGCGGACGGCCGTCACCCGCTTGGCCGAGCCCACGCCCATTATCGAGCCTGACACCACGTGGGTGGTGCTGACAGGCAGGGCGAAGTGGGTGGCCGCGAAAATCACCAGGGCCGAGTTGAGATCGGCGGCGAAGCCGTTAATCGGCTCCATGCGGAAAATGCGGGTGCCCATCGTCTTGATTATCTTCCAGCCGCCGGCCGCCGTGCCCAGGCCCATGGAGCAGGCGCAGGCCAGCTTTACCCACAGCGGCACCTCCAGCGAGGGGATGTGGCCGGCCGACAAAAGCGCCAGGGTGATTATCCCCATGGCCTTCTGGGCGTCGTTCGCGCCATGGGAAAAGGACATCAGGCTGGCCGAAAAAATCTGCATCCGCTTAAAGCCGGTGTTGAGGGTGGGCGGGCCGAAACGGCCGAACACCCACAGCAGGGCCACCATCACAAAATAACCGCCGATAAGGGCGATGACGGGCGACAGGACGAGCGACAGAACGATCTTCTCGATGCCGCCGAACTTGAGGACATCTACGCCGCGGCCGGCGATTACCGCCCCCATCACCCCGCCCACCAGGGCGTGCGACGAACTGCTGGGAACGCCGAACCACCAGGTCAGAAGGTTCCAGACGATCGCCCCCACCAGCGAGCAGATGATAACCGGCTGGTCGATCAACTGGGCCGACTTGACGATATCGCCGCCGATCGTCTTGGCCACGCCGGTCGAATACAAGGCCCCGAGGAAATTGAGGCCGGCGGCCATCCATACCGCGTACTGGGGCGGGATGGCCCGCGTCGACACCGAGGTGGCGATTGCATTGGCGGTGTCGTGGAAACCATTTATGTAGTCGAAGGCAAGGGCGAAAAACACTACAACGTATAGTAGCCAGAAATCAGGCATATTTCAGTACAACCCTCTTTAGCAATTCGGTTATGTCTTCGCAGTTGTCGAGGATATCCTCGAGGCTTGTGAGGATTTCCTTCCACTTGATGATTTCGATCGGGTCGCTGCACTCGCGGAAAAGCTTGGCCATTTCGTTGCGATAGAGAACGTCGCCCTCGGCTTCGAGGGCCACCACCCTGTTGCAGCGGGCCTCCAGCTTCAGGTGCTGCTTCTTGAGCTCGCTCAGATAAGATACAGCTTTGTCGATCTGTTTGACGCTTGTGCGGACAAGGGCGGCCAGCTTGAGTACCTCGTCCGAGGACGCGCCGACGTTATACATCATCATCTTGTCGACAATGCTGGTCATGGCGTCGATAAGATTGTCCTGCTTCTGGGCCAGGGCGAAAATGTCCTCGCGGTCGAACGGCGTTATGAACGTTTTATGAAGCTTCTTGAGAATTTTTTCGACAAGCTCATCGGCCTCGCGTTCCAGGCGGTCGATTTCCTCCATCGTCTCGGCCAGCCGGCGATGATCCTCGAAGGCGTTGGCCATCAGTTCGGCCGCCTTGTTGGCTATCTCGGCGTGCTCGGCCAGGAACTCGAAAAACTTTTCCTCTTTCGGCTTGAGGCGAAAGGGCATAACAAATCCCCCTAATTGTCATCTGGATCACTTTGATTATAGCATATAGTGCGCCTATACGGGGTATTTTGCCAGGTGAAATGGCAGAAAGAAATATAATGTCCCCGGCGAAAGCGGCTGTTATCTAGTGTGCCCGCTTAGGCCCGCGGCACATTCGCCAGATCGTGTTTCCCTGTCGGTGGGATCCTTAAAATATTTACGAAGACAAAATAATACAATTCGTGCGCGGCTGCTGGTGATCACCCTGTTTTTGACAAATCCCCAATTAATGGGAAAAGAGACTCAATGGCTATATACGGGCGGCCGATAATCGGCTAAGCTATTATTAGAAAAGATAGGCGGGGTGATACTAATGAAAACGATCGGCCTCCTCGGCGGCCTGAGCTGGGAATCGTCGCTGGAGTATTACCGGATTGTCAACACCGAGGTCAAAAAGCGGCTGGGCGGCCTGCATTCGGCCCGCTGCGTCCTCTATTCCGTCGATTTCGCCCAGGTGGCTGCCCTCCAGCACGAAGGCGACTGGCGGACGCTGACCGAGTTTATGATCGAGGCGGCCCGCCAGGTGGAGCGCGGCGGCGCCGATCTCCTGCTGGTCTGCTCCAACACCATGCACAAGATGGCCGAGCGGGTGGCCGCCGCCATCGACATTCCCCTCGTCCATATCGCCGACGCAGCCGCCGAAGCTGTCCGCTCCCAGGGGCTGTCGACCGTCGGCCTGCTGGGCACCCGCTTCACGATGGAGGGCGGCTTCTACAAAGACCGTATCGAGCGCAAATACGGCATCAACGTCCTGCTGCCGGCTACCGGCGACCGGGAGACAATCCACCGGGTGATCTACGACGAACTGGTGCAGGGGACTATCCTGCCGGCCTCGCGGGCGGCCTTCCAGGAAATAATCGGCCGGCTGGCGGCCGCCGGCGCCCAGGGTATAATCCTCGGCTGTACCGAGATTCCCCTCTTGATATCCCAGGCCGACTCCCAACTGCCGATTTTCGATACAACCCTTATTCATGCCCGGCGGGCCGTCGACCTGGCCCTCGCTTAATGTTGATTTTGGGAGAATTATTTCTTGGACCTGGTTCGTCAAAAGCCCATAATCTAAACGGCAAATATGGTAGAATAATTGTTAAAAGGCCTGAACCAATCAGGCTTTTTGCTTACAGGGCATAGGGGGCGAAAATGATGGGCAGAAATGTGCCGGTTTGGCCGGACAGCCTTTATTCAGATCAGGAATGCCAGGTGATTGTGCGCAGCTTCGACGATAGAGGCTGCTTGTACGACAACCGCGACGACATTATCGTTATGACCGACGGCTGGGCGTCTGGGCCGGCGGCGGCCGTGCTGCGGGGCGGCGTCAACGCCCGGGCGGCGCTGGATGTGCTGGCCGGCGCCGGCATGACCGACCTGAGGATATTCCATCTTGAAGAGAAAATCCCCCAGCTTGAAGAAGTATTCCTGTCCTCGGTGCTGTCGCCGGCCCACGAACTGTTCGACAGTGTCAGCGTCAACTGGCGCCGCGAGAATTCCTTCTTCGACCTCGTCCAGAAGATCGGCGGCGACTACTCCATGCTGTTTTTCGGTGCGCCGCTGGCCGACTCGGAAGTCTTGCCCTTTTACCAGGCGATAAAAAAGGTTTATCAGGGCAGCGTGACCATTGTCCGCGGACCGGTGAAGGACCTCGACTTCGACGCCGGCGACGAAATCTACCGCTGGGTGCGGGAACAGACCTTCGACGCCGGCGACTTCTCGCTGCCGGCTGTACTGCGGGCCGGCAAGCGCAAGCTCGGTCTCAAAGTTGCCATTATCCTGCCGACCCTCAACGAGGAGAAGACGGTGGCCCGGGTGATCGAAACCGCCCTCGAGGTTCGCCAGGCCGGCGTGGCCGATGAAGTCATCCTGGTCGACTCGGCTTCCACCGACAACACGGTGGCCATCGCCAAGACCTACGGCATACCGGTTCACCTGCACCCGCAGATTGCCCCCGAGCTCGGCAGCTACCGCGGCAAAGGGGAAGCGATGTTCAAAAGCGCCCTGGTAACTGACGCCGATGTCCTGGCCTGGGTCGACACCGACATCGAGAACATCACCCCCCGTTTTTTCTACGGCTTATTGGGCCCCATCCTTACCCACCCGGCCCTCCGCTTCGTCAAAGGCTATTTCTCGCGCCCGGTGCGGGTCGAGGCCTCCGGTCTTGAACTGGGCGGCGGACGGGTGACGGAAATCCTGGCCCGGCCGTGGTTCAATACCTACATGCCCGAGCTTTCCGGCTATATCCAGCCGCTGGCCGGCACGGTAGCCATTTACCGCAGCGACTTCCTGCGGATGCGCATCCCGGCCAACTACGGAGTCGAGGTGGCCATGCTCATCCAGGCCGTCCGCGGTCTCGGTCTGTGGTCGACCTGCCAGGTCAACCTGGGCGAGGTTATCCACAAGTCCAAGGATGTCGTCGGCCTCAGCGAGATGGCCTTCCAGATTCTCCAGGTGCTGGCCGAATTCGCCGGCGGCGCGGCCAGGCCGGAGAACCGCCTGCGCCGGGTTTATTCGGCCCAGGGGCATTTCGAAATAGGCACCAAACGCTTCCCGACAAGCTGGCGAAAATATGGCCAGAGTCAGGTAAATACTGTATTGACACCAAAATGACGGTGTGATATCATTAAGCCAATTTAATAGCCATTACTCTTATCTAGAGCGGTCGAGGGACTGGCCCGAAGACACCGCGGCAACCGGCGCTGAGGCGCAAGGTGCCAATTCCAGCAGGAGAAATCCTGGCAGATGAGAGGGAAGGAACGCCTTGCGACCGTTTAACTCCTTTCCTCGAAGGGAGTTTTTCTTTTTCTCCTTTTGTCGGTGTTTATTCTGTGTTTTTTCCCCAGTTGTCAGTGTTTTTTTCCTGTTTTTTCAGCAAGCTTCATGACGGAGGGAACGAAGATGGAGAGCCGCTACCCGCAAACCTTTTTTCCGGGTATGAAATACCGGCCTTATGTTAAGCTCATCAAGATCGCCGACCGCGAGCAGCCGCTTGAGCTGACGCTCGGCGGACAGCTTTCCGAGGTGACGGTGGCCTACGAAACTTACGGCCGGCTGGCGCCGGCCCGCGACAACGTCATCCTGGTCTGCCACGCCCTGACCGGCGACAGCCACTGCGCCGCCCACAACGACCAGGACGAGGAGGGCTGGTGGGACCTTCTGGTGGGGCCCGGCCGGCCGCTCGACACCGACCGCTTCTATGTCGTCTGCGCCAACGTCCTCGGCGGCTGCCAGGGGACGACCGGACCGGCCTCGCCTGACCCGGCGACCGGCCGGCCATACGGGGCGAGCTTCCCGGAGATTACCATCCGCGATATGGTCCATGTTCAGAAGCGGCTGCTGGAGGAACTAGGCATCAACCACCTGGCGCTGGTCATCGGCGGCTCGATGGGCGGCGCCCAGGCCCTGGAGTGGGCGGTGACCTACCCGGGCTTCGCCGACGCCGTGGCCGCGCTGGCGGCGCCGGGCTATTCGTCGGCCCAGGCCATCGCTTACAGCCGGGTGGGCCGGCAGGCGATCATGCTCGACCCGGACTGGCAGGGCGGCGGTTATTACGGCGGTCCCGGGCCGGTCAAGGGCCTGTCGGTGGCCCGGGCGGTAGGGATGATAACTTACCAGAGCGAGTCGTCGATGGCCAATAAATTTGGCCGGCGGACCCGCAACGGCCAGTTCGAGATCGAGAACTACCTCGATTACCAGGGGGAGTGCCTGGTGCGGCGGTTCGACGCTAACACTTACCTGTGCCTGACGCGGGCCCTCGACCTCTATGACCTGGGGCTGGGCTACGCCTCCTACAAGGCGGCGCTGGCCCGCATCGAGGCCAAGGTGCTGGTGGCCGGGGTGACTTCGGATATCCTGTATCCCGACTATCAGCAGCAGGAGCTTGTCCGCGTCCTGCGGGGCTTGGGGGTGCGGGCCGAGTACGCCGAGGTCAACAGCCCCCACGGCCATGACGGTTTTCTGATCGATTTCGATCTTTTAAAGCCGCTCCTGACCGATTTTATCGAGAGCGTGGCCCCGGCCCGCGTGCCCTGGCTGCCGTCGGTCTTCCGGGCAACCAGGCTGGCCTATTTCGGTGCGCGGCTGGTGCCGGCCAACTATCCCTGAGCAAGCGTAAAAAGTGCAAACCGCTGCCCGGATCACGGGCGGCTTTTTTTGTCCGAAAGCGGGGCGATTTTTAGCCGGCGGCAATTTTTTGCAAGACTTACGGCCGGCGGTTATTTATAATTTGTGATAGAAGCGGGCAGAATTACGGCGGGTGGAGGAACGGCAATGGACGACCAGGAGTGGAGCAGGCTTCACTATAACGCCAATCTAGATATCGAGGTGTTTCAGGCCTGCTGCCTGCGGCGGTCCTTTCCGGTCCATATGCACGATTATTATGTCGTTTGCCTTATCGACAAGGGCCGACAGACATTTTTCCATCGCGGCGAGCGGTACGCGACGCCGGCCGGCGGCCTTATCCTGCTGAATCCCGGCGACGACCATACCGGCGAGCCGGCCGACGAGCGCGGCTTCGAATATCGGGCGATCTACCCGACCGGTGAGCATATGCGGGAGGCGGCGGGCGAACTGAGCGGCCGCCATAGGGGAGCGCCGCGGTTCGCCGGCGTGCGGGCCGACGACGGGGTGATGGCGCAGCGGGTGCGGCAGCTGCATGCCGCCCTGATGGCCGACGCCGAGCCGCTGGCCTGCGAGGGGCTGTTTATCCAGGCGCTGACCGACATCCTGACGAGGACGGCCGGGCTGGCCGGGCCGCCGCCGGCCGGCCTGGAACGGGCGGCGGTCGCCAAGGCCAGGCGGTATATCGAGGACAACTGGTCGCAGAAGATCACGCTGGGCGAGCTGGCGGACCATGTGGGCCTCAGCCGTTATTATTTCCTGCGGGTGTTCTGCGGCGAGACCGGCATGCCGCCCCACGCCTACCAGGACAGCGTGCGCCTGGTCCACGCCAGGCGGCTTTTGAAAGAGGGGCTGGCGCTGAAGGCGGTGGCCGCCGAGAGCGGCTTCAGCGATCAAAGCCATTTCGCCAACCGGTTCCGGCGGCTGGTCGGCGTGACTCCCGGCTGCTATGCGCGGGAGAGGCTGCAGTGAGCGGCCGCCGGGCGGCCGGAATATAAGGAGGTACAAGGAATGGATGAGCTATCGTGGGCGGCGGGGCAGCCGAGTCAAGGGACGACGCTGCCGGAGGCGCCGACCCGCTGCGTGATCGTGGTGGACAGGGAGCTGACCGGCGGCCGGTTGGCCAACGCCATAGCCGTGATCGCCCTGACGGTGGGCCAGCGCCATCCGGTGCTGGTCGGTGAGCCGCTGGTCGACGCCACCGGCTTTGCCCACCCGGGGCTGATACCGCTGGGGGTGACGATGCTGGCGGCGGCCCAGGAAGAGCTGGCAGCCATCCGTCGGCAGGGGCTGGCGGCCGGCTGCGATGTGGTCGACTTTCCGGTGGAGGGCCAGCAGACTAAAGACTACCAGACTTTCCGGCAGGCGGTGGCCGGACTGGAACCGGCGGCGTTGCGCTATACCGGGGTGGCTCTTGTCGGCCAGAAGAAGGCGGTAAGCAAGATTGTCGGCAAACTGGCGCTGCTGAACTGAAAGGCGCCGGCAAAAATAAGAGGGCCAGGCTTGAAGCCTGGCCCTCTTTGGTTTGGAAATCTCCGGATTTTATAGGCGGAAGCGGCTGACGGCCTGGGTGAGTTCGGCGGCCATTTTGGCCAGGGCCTGGCTGGAGGAGGCGATTTCCTCCATGGTGGCCGACTGCTCCTCGGTGGCGGCCGAAACGCTCTCGGTCTGGTCGGACGTCTCCTTGCTGACGGCGTCGATGGCCTGGACCGAGGCGACGATGCGCTGGCTGCCGGCGGCCAGCTCCTGGACGGCGGCCGAGATTTCCCGCATCTGGCCGGACAGGTCGCTGACGGCGGTGAAGATTTCCCGGAAGGTCCGGCCGGCTTCGTCGACGACCTCGGCGCCGGTGCGCACTTCGCGGGTGCCGTCGTTCATGGCGACGACGGCGCTGTCGGTGTCCTGGCGGATTTCACCGATGAGGCCGGCGATGAGCTTGGCGGCTTCCTGGGACTGCTCGGCCAGTTTGCGGACCTCTTCGGCGACGACGGCGAAGCCGCGGCCTTGTTCGCCGGCGCGGGCGGCCTCGATGGCGGCGTTGAGGGCCAGCAGGTTGGTCTGGCCGGCGATACCGGCGATGGTGTCGACGATCTGGCCGATTTCGTGGGAGCGCTCGCCGAGCTTGGTGACAACCTGGGCCGACTTGGTGACCGTTTCCTCGATGTGGGCCATCTGGGCAACGGCTTTTTCGACCGCCTTGCTGCCGGCCTGGGCGGCGGCGGCCGATTCGGCCGAGGTGGCGGCGACGGCGCCCACGTTGGCGGCGATCTGCTGGACGCCGGCCGACATCTGGGTGATGACGTCGGTGGCGTCGTCGACGGCTTTGAGCTGTTTGGCGGTGCCGGTAGCCACGCCGCTGATGACCTGGGCCACCTGGTTGGCGGCCTGGCTGGTCTGTTCGGCGCTGGCGGTCAGTTCCTCGGAGGAGGCGGCGACCTGGTCGCTGGCCTGAGAGACCTGCCGGATGAGCGAGCGGAGATTGTCGGCCATTTTTCCGAAGGCCTGGCCGAGGCGGCCGATTTCGTCGTTGGAGGTGATGTCCAGGCGGTTTATCGAGAGGTCGCCGGCGGCGATGCGGTCGGCGGCCGTCTCGAGCTGGCGGATGGGCCGGGCGATACCGCGGGCGAACCAGACGATGACGAGGGCGGTGATGACAAGGACGACGGCGATGGTGACGAGGGTTATCGTCGTCAGGGCCGAGACGGCGCCGGTGACTTCGCCGGCCGGCACGGTGACCGCCAGCGACCAGCTGGTTCCGGGTACCGGCGCAAAAGCGTAATACCGGTCAACCCCCATGGCCGTGGTAATGATAAGGCCACTCTCGCCACTTACCATCCGCTGGGTATTCGCCTTGCGGCCGGCATCAGCCTTGGGATCGGTTAACGGATTTACCTTCATCGCCACTTCCTTGTCGGGATGGATTATCGTCAAGCCATCCTTTTGCGCTACCAACGCATACCCGGTCTGGCCGACTTTTACGGCCTGAAGGGTCTTGGACAGGGCCTCGAAGTCGATGACGCCGGTGAGGACGCCGGTGATCATGCCGTTGGCCCGCACAGGGACGGTGACCATGACGACAAGGCGGTTGGTGGCCCGCGAGACCAGCGGGTCGGAGATGAAGACCTCGCCGGCGAGAGCCCGCTTGAAGTATTCGCGGTCGACCGAGTTCAGCCTGGTGCCGTCGGCGGTGACGGTGTCGCCGTTCCGGTCGGCGTAGGAGATGCTCTCATAGACTTTGTTGGCGTCGGTGGCGCCCTTGAGGAAGGGGACCATGGCCTCTTTGTTGCCGCTTACGATGACCGGCCCGCTGGCCATCATGAGGACTTCGCCGCGGCGGGCGGCCAGCCAGTCGCCGACATTGCCGGCCTGCTCTTCGGCCTTTACCTGCATTTCCTGGGTGAGGGTTTCGGTGAGGATGGCGCGGGCTTTCCAGAAGTTGAGGCCGCCGAGGACCCCGAGGGCTACCAGGAAAATAGCTATGATGGTAACTGTCAGTTTTGTCTGGATGCTTTTCACGAATCAGCAACTCCTTTTTGGCGATATCTGTATTTCCTTATTCGACATAATTTACCAAAAACCTCTGAGGTTGCGTTGATCTTTTCACAATTTCCCCAAACCGGTAGTATATGGCGCAAAGGCGCCAAGGAAAAAACCCGCGGCTGAGCGCGGGTTGCCGGGCAGGGGGAAGCTGGGGTTTGCGGTAACCGGGCGGCGGCTAGCGGTCCGGCTGAGCGGTTGCGGCGGCGGCCGGCGGCGGGGCGCCGGGGCCGCCGGCGGGCGGGTCGACCTTGTACCAGGCGGCGTACATGGCCGGCAGGACGAGCAGGGTGAGGACGGTGGCGCCGAACAGGCCGCCGGCGATGGCCACCGCCATCGGTCCCCAGAAGTTGCTGGGCAGGAGCGGCACCATGCCGAGGATGGCGGCGGCGGCGGTGAGCATGATCGGCCGGAAGCGGAGGATGGCCGAGTCGATGATGGCGTCCCAGGGGGTTTCGCCGGCGGCGATGTGCTTCTCGATCTGGTCGATGAGGATGACCGAGTTGCGAATGATCATGCCGCCGAGGGCCAGGATGCCGAGTTCGGCGACGAAGCCGACCGGCCGGCCGGTGAGGAGCATGGCCAGGCTGACGCCGATGATGCCTAAGGGGGCGGTCAGGAGGGTGAGGAGCATGAGCGGCAGTTTCTGCAGCTGGAGCATGAGCAGGGTGATGATGACAAGAACCATGGCCGGTACGGGCTGCAGCAGGTAGCCGACGGAGGCTTTACTGCGTTCGAGCGAGCCGCCGATGTCGATGCTGTAGCCGGGCGGCAGGCCGGCGCGAAGGGGCGCCAGGCGCTGGTAAGCCTGATTGGTGGCGTCGTTGCCGGTGACGCCGGGGAGGACTTCGGCGCCAACGGTGATGGCAGGTTTGAGGTCGCGCCGCCAGATGAGGCCCTCCTCGGCCGCGAAGCTGATTTTGGCGATCTGGGCCAGGGGTACGTAGCGGCCACCGCCGATGTGGACAGGCAGGTCCTGGACGTGGCTAAGGTCTTTGCGGTTGCCGGGGTCGAGCCGGAGGACGATGGCGACGGTGCGGTCCTGGTCGCGGAATTCGCTGATCGGCGCGCCGGACAGCTGCATCTGCAGACTGGCGGCCAAGGTTGCGCTGTCGATACCCAGCATCCGGGCTTTGTCCTGGTCAATGGCCAGACGCATGATTTTGCTTTTTTCGTTCCAGTCGAAGTTGATGTTGTACAGGCGGGGGTCGGTGGCCAGCACTCTGCCGACCTCGGCGGCAATTTCCTTGACTTTGTCGTGGTCGTAGCCGCTGACCCGCAGCATTACCGGGTAGGGGGAAGGCGGCCCGGTCTGGACGAGTTTGACGTGACCGCGGACGTTTTCAAAGTTGTCGGCCAGAAGTTTGCTGATTTTGGTTTCAAGGGCGGCGCGGGCGTCAAGGTCTTTGGCGACGATGACGAACTGGGCATAGTTGGTGTTGGGCAGGACGGGGTCGGTGGTGAGGACGAAACGGGGGGCGCCCTGGCCGACGTGGTAGTTGTAGCTTTCGATGTTGGTGTCGCCGGCGAGCAGACCGGCCATTTTGGCGGCTTCACGGTCGGTGGCCGCCTGGGAGGAGCCTTCCGGCAGGGTGAGCTCGACGATTATTTCCGGGCGGATGGAGGGGGGGAAGAATTCCTGTTTGACGAGTTTGAGCATGCCGATGGCGGCGATGAAGCTGGCGAGGGTCAGGATGAGCACAAGCTTGCGGCGGGTGAGGCACCAGACGAGAATCTGGCGGAAGCGGCGGTAGAATTTCGAGCCGTAAGGGTCGTGACCATCTTCGCCGGCGACGTGCTTGGGCCTTATGAGCTTGTAGCCGAGCAGCGGGGCGACGAGGACTGATACCAGCCACGACAGTAGCAGGGCGACGGTGATGACGGTGAACAGGCTGCTGGTGAACTCGGCGGCGTCGCCTTTGGCGAAGCCGATGGGGATGAAGCCGGCGCAGGTTATGAGGGTACCGGTGAGCATCGGCAGGGCAGTGGCCTGGTAGGCGAAGCCGGCGGCTTTGAAGCGGTCCCAGCCCTGTTCGAGCTTGACTGACATCATTTCGACGGCGATGATGGCGTCGTCGACCAGGAGCCCGAGGGCGATGATGAGGGCTCCCAGGGATACTTTGTGGAGGTCGATGCCAAGGATTTTCATACCGGCGAAGACGCCGGCGATGACCAGCGGGATACAGAGGGCGACGACGACGCCGGTGCGGACGCCGAGACTGAGGAAGCTGACGATGAGGACGATGATTATCGCTTCCATGAGGGATTTGACGAATTCGCCGATGGAGTCCTGGACAACTCTGGGCTGGTTGGCGACCTGGCTGATTTCCAGGCCGAGGGGCAGGTCGCTTTTTATCTGGGCGATGGCTTTGTCGAGGTCGGCGCCCAGGGTCAGGATGTTGCCGCCTTTGTCCATGGAGACGGCGATGC
>JAEZLU010000051.1 GCA_023415075.1 Bacillota bacterium | reverse complement strand
TGGCTGAGAGCGTTCTGGCCGGTGGTGGCGTCGAGGACGAGGAGGACTTCGTGGGGGGCGCCAGGCAGTTCGCGGGCAACGACCCGATGGACTTTTTTGAGTTCTTCCATAAGGTTGGATTTGGTGTGCAGGCGGCCGGCGGTATCGATGATAAGGAGGTCGGCGGCCCGAGCCTTGGCGGCCTGGACGGCGTCGAAGGCCACGGCGGCCGGATCGGAACCTTCTTTGTGGCGGATGATCTCAGCGTCGATGCGGTCTCCCCAGATTTCCAGCTGGTCGATGGCCGCCGCCCGGAAGGTGTCGGCGGCGCCGAGCAGTACCTTACGGCCCTGCTCGCGGTAATGATGGCCGAGTTTGGCGATGGTGGTGGTTTTGCCCACGCCGTTGACGCCGACGACCATGATGACGGTCGGTCCCTCGGGGGCCGTGGCCGGTGGGGCTGCACCCTCGCTGAGGATGGCGGCCAGGCGCTGACGCAGGTAGGGCGTGAGGTCGGCCGGCGAGTTGATTTCCTTGGCTTTGATGGCTTTGCGGATATCCTGGAGGAGCTTGCCGGTGGTCTTTACGCCGACGTCGGCCGACAGCAGTACGGCCTCAAGGTCGTCAAGGAATTCGTCGTCGATGGTGGCGTAGCCGGTAACAAGTTGTTCGATTTTTTCGGTGAAGCCGCGACGGGTCTTGGCGAGCCCGTCCTTCAGGCGGTCGAAGAAGCCCATTTTGTAGTTAACCTGCCTTGTCCATGAATTTGACGGAGATTAGTTTGGATACGCCCGATTCTTCCATGGTGACGCCGTGCATGACGTCGGCGACTTCCATGGTGCCTTTGCGGTGGGTGACGATGATGAACTGGGTGCTGCGGGCGTAGTCGCGCAAAAATTCGCTGAAGCGCTGGACGTTGGCCTCGTCGAGGGCGGCGTCGATTTCATCGAGCATGCAGAACGGCGTCGGCCGGTAGGTCAGGAAGGCGAATAGCAGGGCGATGACGGTGAGAGCCCGCTCGCCGCCTGACAGGAGGGCCAGGTTCTGCTGTTTTTTGCCGGGAGGCTGGACGATGATTTCGATGCCGGTGCCGAGGATGTCGCTGGGGTCGGCCAGTTCGAGCTGAGCCCGGCCGCCGCCGAACAGGCGGACGAACAGTTCGCCGAAATGCTCGTTTATTTGGCCGAAGGCGGCCCGGAACTGCTTGGCCATGGTGGCGTCGATGTCCTTGAGGATGGTCAGGAGGTATTCCTTGGCCTCGGTGAGGTCGTCATACTGGGTTTTCAGGAACTGGTAGCGTTCCTTGATGCGGGTGTATTCGTCGATGGCCGCCGGGTTGACCGGGCCGAGGGCCTCGATGTCGGCCGCAAGTTCGTCGACGCGGGCGGCGAGGACTTCCGGCTCCTCTTCCCGCCACATGGCCTGAGCCTGCTCGCGGTCCAGGCAATAGTGGTCGCGCAGTTGTTCGCTGCAGTAGTTGGCGTCGTAGCCGTGCTTGGCAGCCAGAAGGTCGAGCTCGTGAAGTCTGGCCTGGCTGGCGCTCTGGCGCCGCCGCAGGTCCTTGAGCTCGCGGTCGAGACGCTGCTGTTTGGCGAGAATGCCCAGCTTGTCCTTCATGAAGGTGTCGCGGTCTTTCTCCTGGTTGCCTTTTTTCTCGTAGAGGGCTTCCTTCTCGGAGCCCAGGCCGGCAAGCTCGCCTTCGGCGCGGGTGATTTCCTGGCCCACTCTGTCGATGTCGCCGCGGAGGGAGTCGATCTGGCGGAGCAGGCGGGTTTCGGCGTGGACGTACTGGTCGCAGTTGGCGGAAATGGCGCTGACTTCCTGCTCGAGGGCCGACAGCTTGATCTTGCTGTCGGTAAGGGCGTTATTGAGGGCTTCCCGCTCGTCCTGGCGCGTTTTGAGGTCGTCCTGCCAGACGGCGATCTGCCGCTTGTGTTCTTCGTCGCGAGCCTCGAGAGTGGCGATAGCGGCGGTGATATCGGCGGCTTTAGCGGTTAGGGCGGCGCCTTCGGCCCGGCAGGAAGCCAGTTCGGCGTCGAGGGTGGCCAGGGCCAGGTCGAGACGTTTTATTTCCTGGCCGGTCTTTTCGGCGTGGACGGCCAGCTCGGCCTGTCGGACCTCCAGCGTCCGGCGGCGGACGTTGGCGGCGTCAAGGTCGGCCAGCAGGGCCTCGATCTCAGCGACCAGCTGGCTGCTCTTCTGGCGAAGGCCGGCAAGTTCCTTCTCTTTGGCGGCCATGTCTTCGCGCAGGTGGGCGATCTCGCCGCTGCGGCCGAGGAAACTGGCCTCGCGACGGCCTACGCTGCCGCCGGTGATGCTGCCGCCGGGGTTTATCAGCTGGCCGTCAAGGGTGACTATTTTGACGCCGTAGGCGGCGCTGCGGGCGATGCGGATGGCGGCGTCCATATCGGTGACGACGACGGTGCGGCCCAGAAGGTAGTCAATAACCGGCCGGAAGCGGCCCTCACACTCGACGAGGTCGGCGGCAAAACCGACGGCGCCTTTGGCATGGGCGGCGGTCTGCTCGGCTTCTTTCGGCCGGGCGGGCCTGATGGTGTTGAGCGGCAGGAAGGTTGCCCGCCCAAGGTTGTGGTGCTTCAAATATTCAACCGCGGCCTTGGCGGTGTCGTCGCTGTCGACGAGGATGTGCTGCAGGGCGCCGCCGAGGGCGGTTTCGACGGCCACGACATGGGCGTCGCGGACGGTAACAAGCTCGGCTACTGCGCCGTGGACGCCCTGACGCCAGGGCCGATCGCTCTTTAATACGCTCTTGGGGCCGCGGCCGAAGCCTTCGTATTCTTCCTGCATATCGCTGAGGACCTTGAGGCGGGAAGCGCTGCGGCTGAGTTCATCGGCCAGCTTTTTCTCGCTGGCGGCAATTTCGCTCAGACGCTTGTCGGCAGCCTCCTTGCGACCGGCGAGTTCACCGACGCTGACGGCGGTGGCGGCGAGATCCTGGACAAGGGCCTGGTTCTCCCATTTGACATGCTCGAGAGAATCATTAGTCTGGGCGTGCTGACCGGCAAACCCCTCCCGCTCTTTCACAAGCTCGCTTTCCCGTAGCCGGCGGGCTTCTTGGTCGCGTTCGACCGTCCGCTGGGCGTTGCGCTGAGTAACGAGTTCCTGCAGATGGCCGAAGGTCTGGTCCTTGGCAGCTTCCAGCCGCTTTTCGGCCTCGCCGATGGCGGCGACGGCGGCGGCCAGGGCCTGGTTGCGGTCGGCCATTTCGGCCTGGAGGGCCTGGGCGTCGCCCTGCTTGCGACGGAGGTTTTCCTGCCACTCGGCCAGCATTTTGCGGTTTTCCTGTTGTTCGCTTTCCAGGCGGGCGATCTCCTGCTGGAGACGGTCCTGACCTTTTCGTTCCTGGCCGATGCGCTCGGTGAGCACGGCAACTTTGCCGTCGAGGCGCTCGATGTCTGTGGCCGTCTGGGTTACGGCGGTCTCGGCCGTCCGCAGGCCTTCATCGAGTTCGACGAGTTTGTCGATGAAGCGTTCTTTCTCAGTTTCGGCTAAAGATAGGCGGGTGGAGACTTTCAGCTCTTCGTCGGACAGGGCGGCCTGTTCGAGGGTGACCGACTCAAGGTTTTTTTCGGCCTGGGTCAGTTTGTGGAGCAACAGAGTAACCTGGCAGGCCGTCTGTTCGGCCGCCAGTTCGTTGTAGCGGGCGGTCCGCTCGGCGCTTTCGGCCATCGGCCCCAGCTGGGTCTCGATTTCGGCAGTGATGTCCTGGACGCGGGTCAGGTTTTGTTCGGTGTCCTCAAGTTTACGGAGGGCCTCGCGCTTGCGGTTCTTATATTTGACGATACCGGCGGCTTCCTCGAACAGCAGGCGGCGCTCCTCCGGCTTGCTGTTGAGGACCTCGTCGATTTTGTTCTGGCTGATGACGGTCATGGACTCGCGGCTAAGGCCGGCGTCCAGCAGCAGGTCGTGGATGTCCTTGAGACGGCAGGGAGCCTTGTTGATATAGTATTCGCCGTCGCCGGAGCGAAAAACCCGTCTGGTGATGGTGACTTCACTGAAGTCGAGCGGCAGCAGGCCGTCGCTGTTATCGAAGATAAGGGAGACTTCAGCGACCCCCAGGGGCCGGCGTTTAGCGCTACCGGCGAAAATGACGTCCTCGGCCTTGGCGCCGCGCAGATTGCGGATATTCTGTTCCCCCAGCACCCAGCGGACGGCGTCGGAAATGTTACTTTTGCCGCTGCCGTTGGGACCGACGATGGCGGTTATCCCTGCTTTGAATTCGATTTCGGTTTTTTCGGCGAATGATTTAAAGCCATAGGCCTCTAGCTTATGGAGAAGCAAATATTACCACCCTCGCTGCGCGTATTGGGACGTCCGGGTTTTTCCACAGTCTAATAGTATATACGACAAATAAAGTAAAAAACCTGTTCGCCGGCGAACGGCGGACAGGTTTTTCCTCGCAGCGGTGGCCCTGGCTAACGTGGCTCGACGATGAAGCGGATGGCGGTCCGCTCTTCACCGTCGATGGTTATTTCAGCGAACGCAGGAATGGTAATAAGGTCGATCCCATTGGGTGCAACGAAGCCTCGGGCAATCGCCACAGCCTTGATTGCCTGGTTAACCGCGCCGGCGCCAACTGCCTGCACCTCGGCCGACCCTTTTTCCCGGAGAACAGCAGCGAGAGCGCCTGCTACGGATTTAGGATTGGATTGTGCCGATACTTTGAGTACTTCCATTCCCATTCTACAACCTCCTTAGCGTATAGGGCCATATATGTTACTAGGCTATTCGTCGCGTTTCCTGATAATTCCTTCTTTGGTATTTTTTAATTGTCATATAACATGGTTTTATTTACTATATAATTTGTTGATTTGTGTCGCAAATTTATTGCACCTCGCTGGGGCCAATCAGGCTGAAAAATAAATTTTGTCAAAGGATATAAGGCTTGCCAGGCTTTCGTGTTAGCGTTGGCCAGGCCGCGGATGGCTGATGTATCCCGCGTATTATGTCGAATAACAATTTTTTCGCCGGCGGCCGGGTCGAGGCGCTCAAGCAGGCGACCGACCATTAGCCGGAAGGTAAAAGCCTCCACCATTTCGCCGAAAGCTGGGTGATACGGGCCGGCAACGACGGCGCCGCCGGCCAGTTCTTCGGTGGCCTGAAGGCCGACACGGATAACCGGGATGCGGTTATTTTCCAAAAGACCTTTGAGGTAGGCGGCCCGGGCGACGGCCGCGGTGAGGGAAAGCGGCCGGTAGGCGCCCCGGCGGTAAAGCTCGGCCAGCGGCGTGCCGGCGATAACTACGGTGGGATAAATGCGGGCGAAGTCGGGCCGCAGGTTTAGCGAGGCCCGGGCGGTGGCGATCAGGCTCGGCCAGTCCTCTCCCGGCAGCCCGGGCATAAGCTGGAGGCCACAGGCCAGTCCGGCCCGCCGCAGGGCAGCGACGGCCCGGCCGACGTCGGCGGCGGTGTGCCCGCGGCCGGCGGCGAACAATACGGCCTCGTCGAGCGACTGGACGCCCAGTTCGACGGTGGCTACACCATAGGCTTTCAGTCGGGCGGTGACGGCTTCGTCGACGGCGTCCGGCCTGGTGGAGACGCGGATGGCATGAACCATGCCGGCGTCGAGGCGGGCCTTGGCCGGGGTGAGCAGTTCCTCCTGGCGGGCCGCCGGCAAGGCGGTAAAGCTGCCGCCATAAAAGGCGACTTCAACGAGGCGGGGCTGGCGTAGGCTGGCCAGGTTCGCCTCGATGACGGCGGCTACGGCGTCATCTCCCGGCGGCGCCTGCCGGCCGGTGATGGTCCGCTGGTCGCAGAAGACGCACTGGTGGGGGCAGCCCAGATGGGGTATGAAGATGGGAATGATGTATCGTTTCATAATCGTATCGGCCTCTTTTTAGTGAAAAGGATGTTTAAAAAGCATCGCTTTTTAAACATCCCGTTTTCCGGTTCAGTCCTGCAGGTCGCCCAGGGTCGCAAGGGCCTGGCCGGCCGCCTTTTGTTCGGCTTCCTTCTTGCTTTTGCCGCAGCCTTCGCCGAGTTTACTGTTGCCGACGTAGACGGCGACAACAAATACTTTGCTGTGGTCGGGACCGCGCTCGTCGATGACTTCATAGGTAAGCTTGCTGTTACCGGTTCGCTGGACGACCTCCTGCAGGAGCGTCTTGTAGTCCTGCGGAAAGTTGCCTTTGTCGATGTTGGCCAGTTCGCCGGCAAGCTGGTCGAGAACTAGATCGGCGGCGGCAGCGAGGCCGCTGTCGAGATAGACGGCGCCGATAACGGCCTCGAAGGCGTCGGCGAGGATGGAGATGCGCTCGCGGCCGCCGGAGGCGGCCTCCCCTTTGCCTAAAAGCAGATGTTCGCCAAGGCCGATGGCTTGGGCCCGCGCGGCCAGCGTCGGCTCACAGACGATTGCGGCCCGGGCCTTGGTGAGTTCACCCTCCGGCAGGTCGCCGAAGCGGCGGTACAGGTAGTCGCTGATCACCAGGTCGAGGACGGCGTCGCCGAGGAACTCCAGACGTTCATTGTGCTGGGTGCAGTCGCCTTTACGCTCATTGGCGTAGGAGGTGTGGATAAGGGCCTGCTGCAGCAGGCCCCGGTCGGTAAAGGCGACGCCCAGTTTGCGGCAGAGTTTGCCGAGGGACGGGGCGATGGCTATATCGGTCATGGTGTTAGCCGACGAATTTTTTGACAAGCACGGTGGCATTGTGGCCGCCGAAGCCGAAGGAGTTGGAGATGGCGATGTTGACCTTGAGTTCGCGGGCTTTGTTGGGTACATAGTCAAGGTCGAGCTCGGGATCAGGGTTCTCGTAGTTGATGGTGGGGTGAACGGCGTCATTGAAGATCGACAGGACGCTGGCGATGCACTCGATGCCGCCGGCGGCGCCCAGGAGGTGGCCGGTCATCGATTTGGTCGAGCTGATGGCCAGTTTGTAGGCGTGGTCGCCGAACAGGGCTTTAATAGCCAGGGTCTCGTTTTTGTCGTTGAGCGGGGTCGAGGTGCCGTGGGCGTTTATGTAATCGACGTCGCTCGGCTTCAGGCCGGCGTCCTTGATGGCCATGGCCATGCACTTGGCGGCCTGGGCGCCCTCGGGGGCCGGAGCGGTGATGTGATAGGCGTCGGCATTGGTGCCGTAGCCGGCAATCTCGGCGTATATTCTGGCGCCACGGGCCTGGGCGTGTTCGAGGGTCTCGAGGACGACAACACCGCAGCCTTCGCCCATTACGAAGCCGTCACGGTCGCGGTCGAATGGCCGCGAGGCTTTTTCCGGCTCGTCGTTGCGGGTGGACATGGCTTTCATCGAGGAGAAGCCGGCCAGGGCAGCCTGGGATACACTGGCCTCGGTGCCGCCGCAAACCATGATGTCGGCGTCGCCGCGCTGGATCATCTTGAAGGCTTCGCCGATGGAGTTGGTGCCGGTGGCGCAAGCGGTAACGACGCAGGTGCAGGGACCCTGGAGGCCGAGGGTGATCGAGGTCAGGCCGGAGGCCATGTTGGCAATCATCATCGGTACGAAGAAGGGGCTGACGCGGCCAGGACCTTTGTCGAACAGCGTTTTGTACTGGTCGTGAAGGGTTTCCATACCGCCGATGCCGGTGCCGATGATGGTGCCGGCGCGGTCGCGGTCGATTTTGTCAAGGTCGAGGCCAGAATCGGTTATCGCCATTTTGGCGGCGGCGATTGCCATCTGGGTGAATCTGTCCATTCGCCTGGCTTCTTTTTTGTCCATATAGTTTCCGGGTTCAAAGCCCTTAACTTCGCCGACAATTTGGGTGGCATACTCGCTGGCGTCGAAGAAGGTCACTTTGGTTATGCCCGATTTGCCAGCCAGAAGCGCTTGCCAGAATTCCTGCACGCTGTTGCCGATCGGCGTCAGCGCACCCATTCCGGTTATTACTACCCGTTTTTTCATGTTTTTCACCTCGCTTCAGGAATTTATCTGGTCAACTTCGTTCAGTAATTTGGCGAATATTTCTTTCACTGGCAGTATTTTATCTATCTTATGAATGTACTCGCCGGTGAAAACCAATCCGGTTTCCACATCCCCCTGCTGGGCCCGGATGAGGGCCTGGATAATGCAGAAGTTCTGCGCACAGTGTTTGAGACAGGCATCGCAGGAGATGGGAGTATCGACGGTACCTTCAAGGATTTTCTCTGCAAACGGATTACGTACCGCCCGACCAGGTAGCCCGACCGGACTTTTTATAAGGACGACATCTTCCGGCTTGGCCTTCAGGTAGTACTCTTTTAAGGCCGGGGCCGCGTTGGATTCTTCGCTGGCCATAAAGCGGGTTCCCATTTGAACACCGTTAGCGCCCAGTTTCAGGGCTTCCACGATGTCCCGTCCAGTTATTACCCCGCCGGCGGCTATGACCGGAATCTTGACGGCTTCTCTGACCTCTGGCACGATAACCCGCATCGAGCGGTCGGTTCCGAGGTGGCCGCCGGCTTCTTTGCCTTCGACGATGACAGCCGAGGCGCCTAGCGATTCGGAGATTTTCGCCAGCTTGGCCGAGGATACGATAGGCACGATGGGGGTGCCTGATTCTTTGCCGAGCGCAAACATGTCGCGGGAAAAACCGGCGCCGGCGACGATGAGGTCGATGCCTTCGGAGATGGCCGTCTTGACGATGTCGGCAAAGACGCGAGCCGCAACCATGACGTTGATGCCGATAATGCCGTTGGGCGCCAGGGAACGGGCTAAGCGAATCTCTTGCCGCAATTCATCAAAAGACATCCCGGAAGCCGCTATGAGGCCGATGCCTCCGGCTTCGCCCACGGCGGCAGCCAAACGGGCGGTCGATATCCTGATGGCCATGCCACCCTGGATGATCGGCACTTTCGCAACCAGATGGCCTATCCTTAGTTCGGGAAGTTTCAAGTAACAACTCCTCCAATCGACGACCATTACCCTTAAGAAAGTCCCGCGAAAACTATTCCACGGGACTTTCTTTTTTCACAGGTAATTTGTTTAACCTTGCTTTTCTTTGTCTATGTACTCCACAGCATCTCTAACAGTCTTAATCTTTTCGGCGGCTTCGTCGGGAATTTCGATGTTGAATTCCTCTTCAAAGGCCATGATCAGTTCCACGATATCGAGGGAATCGGCCCCGAGATCGTCGATAAAGGTGGAATCGAGGGTAACGTCGGCTTCTTCAACGCCAAGTTGTTCGACAACGATTTCTTTAACCTTGTCAAAAGTCGTCATTGATGTTCACCTCCTTCCGAAAATGTCAGCCATTCGCAATTACATTACCATGCCGCCATCGACTGTCAAGGTCTGCCCGGTGATGTAGCTGGCGGCGTCCGATGCCAGGAAGAGGACGGCGGCGGCTATGTCTTCGGGGGTTCCCAGGCGGCCGAGGGGGATTTGCTTGGCCATTTCGGCCTTGACGTCGTCGGTTAGGACGGCCGTCATATCTGTGGTAATAAAACCGGGGGCGATGGCATTTACCGTGATGTTCCGCGAGGCCAGTTCCTTGGCCGTAGCCTTGGTGAAGCCGATGACGCCTGCTTTGGCGGCTGCGTAGTTGGCCTGTCCGGCATTGCCCATCAGACCGATGACCGAAGTCATGTTGATGATTTTGCCGCTACGCTGCTTCATCATGATTTTCGCGGCTACTTTCGTGCAGTTGAAAACGCCCTTGAGGTTGGTGTTCAGCACGGCGTCCCAATCTTCCTCCTTCATCCGGAGAAGAAGATTGTCGCGGGTGATGCCGGCGTTGTTGACAAGTATGTCAACCCGGCCGAAAGCTTCGGTTGCCGCTTTGAACAAAGCGTCGACCGTCGCCGCGTCCGCTACGTCAGCCTGGTGAAGGATGGCTTCGCCGCCGTTTTCCTTGATGGCTGCCGCTACCTGTTCGGCTGCCGCCCGATTGCCGGCGAAGTTTACCACAACCTTGGCACCGTTTTTCGCAAGCTCAAGGGCGACGGCCCGGCCAATGCCTCTGGAAGCGCCGGTTATTATTGCCACTTTGCCACCTAAAAGCATTTTAGCGGACCTCCTTGAAATAATCAAGGGTTTTTTGCAGAGAACCGTCGTCCTCGACATTCAGTGTATTGGCGTCTTTGGCGATTTTTTTGGTGAAGCCTGTCAACACTTTGCCCGGACCGACTTCGACGAAGTCGGCGGCGCCGAAGGCAGTCATGGCGGCGACGCAGTCTTCCCAGAGGACGGGGCTGGCCGCTTGTTTCACAAGTGATTCTTTGATGGCGTCACCTTTGGTGACGATCTGACCGTTGACGTTGGCGACAACGGGGATTTTGGCGTCGGCGACGGTTATTTTGGCGAGTTCGCCGGCCAGTTTTTCGGCAGCCGGTTTCATGAGGGTGCTGTGGAAGGGAGCGCTTACCGGCAGGGGGATGGCCCGCTTGGCGCCGGCAGCTTTCAGGGCTTCTACGGCGGCGTCGACGGCCGCGGTGGCGCCGGCAATGACGACCTGACCCGGGCAGTTGAAGTTGACGGCCTGGACGGGGCCGGCCTTGGCCTCGACTTCCCGGCAGACGGCGATGATCTGGTCGCGCTCGAGGCCGAGAATGGCCGCCATGCTGCCCTGTCCGAGGGGCACGGCTTCCTGCATGAACTGGCCGCGTTTGCGGACGAGGCGGACGGCGTCGGCGAATGCCAAAGCACCGGCAGCTACCAGGGCCGAGTACTCGCCCAGGCTATGGCCGGCAACGATGGCCGGCACGACGCCATTTTCGGCAAGAACCCGCTGGCAGGCGATGCTGACGGTGAGGATGGCTGGCTGGGTGTTGAAGGTTTTCCGCAATTCTTCTTCGGGACCGCCGAAGCATAGGTCGGTGATGGAAAAGCCCAAGGCGCTGTCTGCTTCTTCAAATACAGCTTTGGCCGCCGGATAGAGGTCGAATAGTTCTTTGCCCATGCCAACAGCCTGCGAGCCCTGGCCGGGGAACACGAATGCCGTTTTTGTCATACTAAGCATCCCCTTTACTTATGTACATTATGAATGCGACCGGCGGTCTCTTGCTGAAGGCCGGCAATTATCCGCGGCACATCGCCGATTATTTCGGCGACTATTTCGGCCACCGGCTTGACGGTGTTGACCATGCCGGCGATCTGGCCGATCATGACCGAGCCGTATTCGATGTCGCCGTCACGGGCTGCGGCTTTCAGACGGCCGGCACCCAGGCGGTCGAATTCTTCCTGGCTGCCGCCGCGGCGGTCGAGCTCGGCGAAGTCTTTGGCCAGACGGTTGTCGACGACGCGGACGGGGTGGCCGGAGGACAGTCCGGTGACGACGGTGGAGCGTTCCTTGGCCTTGAGGACGGCTTCTTTATATTTCTGATGGGCGGTGCATTCGGTGGAAGCGACAAAGCGGGTGCCGATCTGGACGCCCTGGGCACCGAGGGCGAGGGCAGCGACGAGGCCGCGGGCGTCGGCGATGCCGCCGGCGGCGATGACCGGCAGGTCGACGGCGCCGGCAACCTGGGGCACGAGGGCCATGGTGGTAACTTCGCCGACGTGGCCGCCGCTTTCCATGCCTTCGGCGATGACGGCGTCGACGCCTACACGTTCCAGGCGTTTGGCCAACGCGACCGAGGCGACGACCGGGATTACTTTGGTGCCGATTTCTTTGAGAGCCGGGATGTATTCACCAGGGTTGCCGGCGCCGGTCGTGATGACCGGCACACGCTCAGCGAGCACGACTGCCATAACTTCTTTGACGAAGGGCGACATGAGCATGATGTTGACCCCAAAGGGCTTGGTGGTCAGGGCTTTGGCTTTTTGTATTTCAGCCCGCAGGGGCTCTGGCGGCATGTGACCTGCGCCGATGAGGCCGAGACCGCCGGCGTTCGAGACGGCGGCCGCCAGTTCGGCGGTAGCTACCCAGGCCATCCCGCCCTGCAGGATAGGGTATTTGATGCCAAGCAGCTCGCAGAGGTTTTTTTTAGGCAATAGTGTTTGCCTCCTTGCACCACTTTATGACGCAGGAAGCCCAGGTCAGGCCGGCGCCGAAGCCGACGGCCACAATGATGTCGCCGTCTTTTACCCGGCCGGCGTCGATGGCCTCGCGAAGGGCGATGGGGATGGAGGCCGAGGAGGTGTTGCCGTAGCGGTCGACATTGACGATGACTTTGTCCATCGGCAGTTTGAGGCGTTTGGCAGCCGACTGGATGATGCGGATGTTGGCTTGGTGGGGTATGAGCAGGTCGACGTCGGCGGGGCTGAGGCCGGCGTCCTCGAGGGCCTTGAGGGCCGACTCGCCCATGATTTTTATGGCAAATTTGAAGACTTCGTTGCCGTTCATGTGGACGAAGTGCTGGCGGTTAATTACTGTCTCGGCCGAAGCCGGGTGGCGGGAGCCGCCGGCCGGCAGCTTGAGGAAATCGCCGCCGCTGCCGTCGGCACCGAGGTTAAAACCGATGATGCCGCAGCCGGGTTTGGTTTCACCGAGGACTACGGCGCCGGCACCGTCGCCGAAGAGGACGCAGGTGTTGCGGTCGGTGTAGTCCATGATCCTGGTAAGGGTTTCGGCGCCGACAACAAGGGCTTTTTTATAAAGGCCGGTTCTGATGAACTGGGCGCCGGTGGCCATGCCGTACATGAAGCCGGAGCAGCCGGCCGCCAGGTCGAAGGCGGCGGCGTTGGTGGCCTGAAGGTTGGCCTGAATGAGGCAGGCAGTCGAGGGGAAGAACATATCCGGGGTGGCGGTGCAGGCAATAATGAGGTCGATCTCGTCCGGGCCTACCTTGGCCTCGGCCATGGCCCGCTCGGCCGCCCTGGTGGCCAGGTCGGAAGTGGCCATGTCAGGATCGGCTACCCGCCGTTCGCGGATGCCGGTGCGTTCGACGATCCATTCGTCGGAGGTATCGACGATTTTTTCCAGGTCTTTGTTCGTCAGTATCTTGTCGGGGACGTAGATTCCCAATCCGAGTATTCCCACTGATTTATTGTTCGTCATTGGTGAAGACTCCCTCCTTGGCGATGTTGTCGCGAATATGCTCGACTACTTTCTTCTCGGTGAATTCGCGGGCTACGCGGACGGCGTTTTTGATGGCCTTGGCCTTGGAACTGCCATGGCAGATGATGAAACCGCCGTCGACTCCCAGCAGCGGGGCGCCGCCGTATTCGGCGTAGTCCAGTTTTTTCTTGAGGCCGCGCATGGCCGGCAGGACTATCAAAGAGGCCATTTTGGCCAAGAAGCCGGCGTTTTTGATCGCATCTTTAAGAAGTTGCATAATGGCGGTGGACAAGCCTTCGCCAAATTTGAGGACAATGTTGCCGACGAAACCGTCGCAGACAACAACGTCGACGGTTCCTTTCGGGATGTCCCGGCCTTCCACATTGCCGATGAAGTTGATGGTTTTAAGTTTGGCCAGCAGCGGAAAGGTGGCCAGAACCTGTTCGTTGCCTTTGGTTTCTTCCTCGCCGATGTTCAAAAGGCCGATCCGCGGTTTTTTTATCCCCAGGACGTATTCGGCATAAATCGAACCCATGATGGCATTCTGGACAAGGTGCTTGGGCTTGCTGTCGGTGTTGGCCCCCGAGTCGAGGAGAATGGTCGTCCCCGATACGTTGGGGATTGGCGTGGCGATGGTCGGCCGCTCGATGCCTTTGATGCGGCCAAGGCCGAAAAGGGCGGCCGCCACAGCGGCGCCGGTGCTGCCTGCCGATATGACGACATCGCAGTCGCCTTGCTTCACCAGACGGGCGGCGACGACCACCGAAGCGTCTTTCTTTTTGCGGACGGCGGCCGCAGGGTGATCAGTCATCTCAATGACCTCGCCGGCATGGTGCACGCTTACGCCGGTGTCCTGCCAGGGGCCGTGCTTGTCGAGGGCGGCGGTGATTTGGGTTTCGTCGCCCACCAAAACTATTTGGCAATGGTATTCCCGGGCCGCCTCCAAGGCTCCCAGGACGATTTCTTCCGGCGCAAAGTCGCCCCCCATTGCGTCTATGGCAACTTTCATATTATCTCCCTTCGCTATCGAGCGATACCATTATGAATTTAGACCGGAAGACTTCTTGTTTGTCGTTGCGGATTTTTACCCAGACGAAAAATTTGTTGCTCCGCCGTTTGACCACCTCAGCCTTGGCGATGAGTTTCTCGCCGGCTCGTACCGGAATCTTGTACTTGATGTTGGCGATGCCGGTTACCGCCGCCGGGGCGTCGAGCACCGCCAGCGCCAAAGAATTGGCCTGGGCAAAGATGTAGTGGGCGCCGGCCACCCGGGTTTTTTCCATGATCATGCCGTCGGTCACCGTCATCAGCGAGATGCCGGAGCGGCCGAGTTCGAGGTCGATAAGTTCGCCGATGACGTCGCTTGACCCGATGGCCTTGAGCTTGGTCTGGGCGTCCTCGGCCATCAACTTGGTCCGCTCCCGAAGCTCGGGGATGCCAAGTTCCAGACGGTCCAGGCGGATGGTTTGGACGCTGACCTTGAGGGCCTCGGCCAAGGCTTCGTCGGTGACGAAGGGACTGCTATTCAGTTTTTCCCGCAGAGCCTCCTGGCGGTTTTTCTTTTGGGCCCGCATCGCGCCTCCAACAAATAACTTATCACTAGGTTATATAATCAATTACTAGCATTTATTATATATGGCCGCCACTAAATATGCAAGAAAAAACAAAGCAAGATAAAAGTTCAAATTTTCCTTTTATCTTGCTCACCTGTGGCTATTTTATTCGGCTTTAACTACTTCTTTGCCGTTGTAGTGGCCGCATTCCGGGCAAACGCGGTGCGGCATTTTCATTTGGTGGCACTGGGGACATTCAATGAGTCCGGGAGCTGTCAATTTCCAGTTGGCGCGTCGCTTGTCGCGGCGAGCCTTGGACATTTTACGCTTGGGAACTGCCATAGTATTATCTACACCTCCTTACAAAGGCCGTACGGTAAAGACACCGGCATAGTTTAGTATTGATCCAGTGGGGTTGAGTTATTTCTTATGCAGTAATTTTTCGAGTGCCGCCAATCGCGGGTCGACGGTAAAGTGGTCGCATTCGCAGGTAGTCTGATTGAGGTTGATGCCGCATTTGGGGCACAGGCCCTTGCAGTCTTGCGAGCAGAGCGGCTTGATGGGTTCGGCTAGGATTATGGCTTCGCGTATAAGGTCGCCGAGGTCGATCTCGTCACCGCTGTAGACGGTGTTGTCGTCGCCGGCGGCCACCTGGGAGGCTTCCTGAAAGTCTTCGGCAAAGGGGATGGTTACCGGTGCGTCAAATTCGCCGAGACAGCGGCTGCATACACCGGCGGCATTGGCTTTGACGGTGCCGGTCGCTTTAAGGGCGCGACCGTTGTTGACGATTTCGCCCGCGACTTCCAGCTGGCCTGTCAGCCATAGTTCCTGTCCGTCGGCTACTGCTGCAGCCGGGACAAGAAAACTAAATGATTGGCGCTCGCCAAT
>JAEZLU010000038.1 GCA_023415075.1 Bacillota bacterium | reverse complement strand
TTCGCCGCACGATAACCGGTCCTGTCTTTCGAAACGCTCGATTCCATCTCCACCTTTTATATAGCCAAATCCCCATCGTCCGGGCCTGACGATAAACGGCTCAAGGCGCTCGCCCACGCGGACGCCTTTTTTGTTAACCTTTAGAAGGAAGGACACCCAACTTCGCAGAACAAGTGATAAGAAAAGCGCCGATAATAAGAAGCGGAGGTTTTACGCCATGCTCGACCCGCAAGTACTTAAAAAACTGACTGATATCATCGGCAAAGAAAATGTCTTTACCGCCAAGGAAGACCTCATCTGCTACTCCTACGACTCCACCCCGCTTGACCACCTGCCAGATGTCGTCGTCGCCCCGCTTACCCGGGACGAGATCGTGGCGATAATAAAACTGGCCAATGAGTACAAGATTCCCGTTGTCCCGCGGGGCGGCGGCACCAACCTTTCCGGCGGCTCGGTGCCGATCGCCGGCGGCATAGTGCTGGCCCTCCACCGGATGAACAAAATCCTTGAGATCGACACCGACAACCTCACGGTAACGGTCGAGCCCGGCGTCATAACCGCCAAGCTCCACCAGGCCGTCGAGAAGGAAGGTCTCTTCTATCCGCCCGACCCCCAGAGCATGTTCATGTCGACCATCGGCGGCAACGTCGCCGAGAACGCCGGCGGCCCGCGCGGCGTCAAATACGGCGTCACCCGCGACTACGTCCTAGGCGTGGAGGTCGTCACCCCGACCGGCGAGGTAGTCAAAGCCGGCGGCAAAACCATCAAAAACGTCAGCGGCTATGACCTCATCCGCCTGTTTACCGGCTCGGAGGGCACCCTGGGCGTAATCACCCAGATCACCCTGCGGCTGGTGCCGCTGCCTGAAGCCAAGCGCACCCTGCTGGCGTTGTTCGACCGCCTCGACGACGCCGCCAAGGCTGTTTCCGGCATAATCAAACAGCGGATCATCCCGACGACCCTCGAACTGATGGACCATACCAGCATGGAACTCATCGAATCCTACAAGCCGGTCGGCTTCCCGATGGATGTCGAGGGCGCCCTGCTGATCGAGGTCGACGGCAGTGCCGCCGATGTCGACAATCAGATCCTCAAGGTCGAAGCAACCTGCAAAGCCTGCGGCGCCCGCGAAGTCAAGGTGGCCCAGGACGCCGCCCAGGCCGCCCAGTTGTGGGCCGGCCGCCGGAGCGCCTTCGGCGCTATGGCCCGTGCCGCCAGGACGATATTCGCCGAAGATGCCACTGTGCCCCGCAGCAAGGTGCCGGAAATCGTCCGTGCCATCCAGCAGATTGCTGCCAAGTATCAGCTCACCATCCCGATCATGGGCCACACCGGCGACGGCAATATGCATCCCCAGATTCTGTGCGACGACCGCGACCCCGAAGAGATGAAAAAGGTCGACGCCGCCATCGATGAAATCTTCCAGGCGGCTATCGCCCTTGGCGGCACGCTTTCCGGCGAACACGGCATCGGCATCGTCAAGCAAAAGTACATGGAACTGGAATTCGGCCCGGCCGGCCTCGACTTCATGCGGGCCATTAAGAAGGCCGTCGATCCCAACAATATCTTGAATCCCGGCAAGGTATTCCTCCTGAGGAGTGAGCAGTAATGAGCCACTTGGCCGACAAGCACCAAGACGACACCTTAAAATGCATACGCTGCGGCCTCTGCCAGGTGGTCTGCCCGATATTCGCCGAAATGGGCGCTGAGCAGCACGTCGCCCGCGGCAAAGTCCGGCTAATCCGCGAACTCATGGCCGGCCGCCTGACCGTCTCGCCCCGCCTGAGAGAAATCATGGGGCTTTGCCTGAATTGCGGCGCCTGTGTCGCCACCTGCCCGCCGCTCGTCCACACCGACAAGCTGGTGCTGGCGGCCCGGGCCCGGATAACCCGCGAGAAAGGCTTGCCGCTGGCTCTGAGCGGCGCGCTCCACGGCCTGTTGCCCAACAACTCGCTGCAGGCTCTCATGGCCAAAATGGCATATTTCTATCAGCAGAGCGGTTTCCAGAAGCTGCTGCGGAGCAGCGGCCTATTAAAAGCCCTGCCTATGGAGCTTGATAAAAAAGAAAGCATTATGCCCAATTTTGCCCCCCGCACTTTCCGCAGCCAGCTCGCCGACCTGCCGCTCAAAAAAGGCGGTAAGATCAAAGTGGCCTACTACCTGAGCTGCATGACCAACATGGTCAACCCCGAGCTCGGCAAGGCGGTCATCCGCGTCCTCGAAAACCACGGCTGCGAAGTCGTCATCCCGGCCGACGTCCAGTGCTGCGGTACGCCCCACCTCGCCTACGGCGACACCGACGCCGCCCTCAGGATCGCCGCCAGCAACGCCCGCCTGCTGGCCGAAACCGGCGCCGAAGCCATCGTCACCGACTGCGCCACCTGCGGGGCCACTCTCAGGGAATATGAAGAGATGGTGCCCGAAGCCACCGGCTTCACCGCCAAGGTCTTCGACATCTCGGCTTTTCTGGTGGGCAAGCTCGGCCTCAAGGCCGGCGACCTGCCGGTCGAAGGCGTGGCCACCTACCACGATCCCTGCCACCTAGGCCGCGGTCAGGGCGTGACCGCCGAACCGCGGGCTATCCTAAAGGCCATCCCCGGCCTCGAGTTCCGGGAAATGGCTGAGGCCGACCGTTGCTGCGGCGGCGCCGGCACCTTCAACATCATGCACTACGACCTGTCGATGAAGATACTCGACCGTAAGCTGAATAACATCGCCAATGTGACGCCAACCCTTGTGGTCACCGGCTGTCCGGCTTGCAAGATGCAGCTGGAGCACGGGCTGGGGCTGCGTAAGTCGGCGGCTAAGGTGGTCCACCCGGTCGAACTGCTGGCCAAAACCTACAAAGAATAAAAATTACTTGAAATGTAATATCCACCGAGGTCTGCCGGCAAAATCGGCGGCAGGCCGCGAATTTAAAGCGGTTGAGGATAAAAACTCCTCAACCGCTTTTTTTCTTAGTTTATTCTTAGTTTTGGCTATGTTTGCACAACGTATTGCCTAAGGAAGCAACAATCGCAAGTGAAGCATTGGCGGAGGATGTTACGCGCAATGGAAGTGAATTGGCAAGGGTGCGGTAAAGTCGGGCCAGTCTGTATGTCGAAAACCCGCGTAATCTGTCACTTTACCGGCAAAACCGGCGTCTCCTTGGCGGTGGACAGAATGACGACCGTTTTAGTGCGCCCTACCCCGGGGATGGCCTTTATTTCCTCGGTAATAAGCCGCTCGAGTTCGCGGGTGTCGGCGCAGCGCACTTTGAGTACGTAGTCGCCGTCGCCGGCGACGTGGTGGCACTCCTGGACGGCCGCCAGGCCTCCCGCCAGGCGGAGGAACGCGGCCCGGGCCTCCGGGCGGTCGAGGGTTACGAAGATGAGAGCGGCTAGGCCGCAGCCGACAAGTTCGGGGGCGAGCAAGGCGGCGTAGCCCTTGATCACGCCGGCCTCTTCCAGCTTGTGGACACGGTCGGCGGCCGCCGGCGCCGACAGGCCGAGGATCGAGCCGAGTTCGGCCCAGGTGGTGCGGGCGTTGGCGGTAAGCTGCTTGAGGACTTTGCTGTCGATGGCATCCAGAAGGCATCACTCCGTCGGCATTTTTTCATCAGGGGCGGGGACGGACCCGGTGGGTGGCCGTCGCCGTCAGCGGGTCTTCCGGCCAGTAGTGCTTGGGATAACGGCCGGCCAGGTCTTTTTTGACCTCGAAATAGCCTTTTCGCCAGAAGCTGGCCAAATCCCTGGTTACCTGCACCGGCCGGTGGGCCGGCGACAGCAGCTGAAGGGTGAGCGGCACGCGGCCGCCGGCCAGGCGGGGCGTGTCGGCCAGACCGAACACTTCCTGCAGGCGGACGGCCAAAACCGGCGCCGCCGGGTCGCTGTAGTCTATTGGCAGACGCTGGCCGCTGGGAACTACGATATGGGTGGGCGCGACCTCGTCAAGGGCCCGCCGCTGCTGGGGCGTAAGCAGGCCTTCGATAATCTGGACGAGGTTCAGGCGCTGGAGGTCGCTGCGGCTTGCCAAGCCATACAGGTACGGCCCCAGCCAGTCGTCGAGGCCGGCGGCGAGGGCCTCTTCCGAGGCGTCCGGCCAGGCCGGATCGATAGCGTGCAGCATCGTCAGGCGCAGGCAGAGCTGGCGGGCGCTTTTGCTCCAGGGGAGGATGGCCAGGCCTTCGCGGCTTATGCCGTCGAGGAGGGCGGCTCGAAGCTCTTCGGGGTCGGGGGCGGCCAGCGGGCTTTCCCACAAGGTTATCGCTCCCAGCCTCTCCAGCCGGCGGGCCCGCACCGCCTGGGCCTCACGGTCCCAGGCGACGACGCTCCCGGTGGTTATGTTGCCGGCAAGCTGGCCGTAAATATCGCTTTCGCTAAGC
>JAEZLU010000023.1 GCA_023415075.1 Bacillota bacterium | reverse complement strand
ACGACCTCCGCCTGCGCCAGGACGTTTTCGTGCCCAAGGACAGCTTCGGCGGCGCCAAGAGCGGCGACAAGGTTGTCGTCGAAATCGTCAAATGGCCGGAGAAAAAACGGAGCGCCGAGGGCCGCGTGCTCGAAATTCTCGGCCACAAAGGCGACCCCGGCATCGAAATACTGGCGATAATCAAGAGCCACAACCTGGCCACGACTTTTCCGCCGGCGGTCGAGGCCGCTTCCGGGCGGGTGCCCGAGAGCGTCGGCCAGGCCGACCTGGCCGGCCGGCGGGATCTGCGCGACCGACCGATCGTCACCATCGACAGTGAAGACGCCCGCGACCTCGACGACGCCGTGGAGGTCGAGCGCCTGCCGGGCGGCCGCTACCGCCTTTGGGTGCACATTGCCGACGTCAGCCATTATGTGCGCGAAGGCAGTCCGCTCGACGAGGAGGCCCGCGAACGGGGCACCAGCGTCTACCTGGTCGACCGGGTGTTGCCGATGTTGCCGCCCCGCCTTTCCAACGGAATTTGCTCGTTAAACGCCGGCGTCGACCGGCTGACCCTGTCGATCAGCATGGACATCGACCAGCGGGGCGAGGTCGTCGACTACGAGATCTTTCCGGCGGTCATCCGCGTCCATACCCGCCTATCCTACAATATCGTTCGCCGCATCCTGGCGGATAACGACGAGGAACTTATCGACATATACCGGCCGCTTATCGGCCAACTGACTCAGATGGAACGGCTGTGCCACATCCTCCGCCAGCGGCGGCAGCGCCGCGGGGCCATCGACTTCGACTTTCCCGAGATCAAAGTCAAGCTGGATGAGGGCGGTCAGCCGCTGGCGATCGAGAGACGGCTGCGGACGGTCGCCGAATCGATTGTCGAGGAATTCATGCTGGCCGCCAACGAGACAGTGGCCGAGCACATGGACAAGCTGGCCGTGCCCTTCGTCTTCCGGGTTCATGAAGAACCCGACCCCGAAAAGATGACCAAGCTCAACAGTTTGCTCCATAACTTCGGCCAGGGGCTGGCCAAGCTCGACGACCTGCAGCCCAAAGCCCTCCAGAAGGTGCTCGGCCGGGTGGCCGGCCGGCCGGAGGAGCGGCTGATCAGTACCGTCATGCTGCGCTCGCTCAAGCAGGCCCGCTATGAAGCCGCCAACCTCGGCCACTTCGGCCTGGCCGCCGCTTATTACACTCACTTTACCTCACCGATCCGCCGCTACCCCGACCTCATCGTCCACCGCATTCTGCGGGAGACCTTCACCGGGCCGATGACCGCCAAGCGCCGCCAGAAGCTGGCCGCCAGCCTGCCGGAAATCGCCCTCCACTCGTCGCAGCGGGAACGGGCCGCCGCCGAAGCCGAGCGGGCCACCGTCGACCTTAAGAAAGTCGAGTACATGGCCCAGTTCGTCGGTGAGGAGTTCGCCGGCACCATCAGCGGTGTGACCGCCTTCGGCCTGTTCGTTGAACTGGAGAACGGCATCGAGGGTCTGGCCCACGTCTCCGGCATGGACGACGACTACTACCAATACGCCGAGGAACGCTACAGCCTTATCGGCCAGCGTACCGGCAAGACCTACCGCCTGGGCGACGCCGTCAAAGTCAAGCTGGTAAAGGTCAATCCGGCCGACAGGAATATCGACTTTGTGCTGGCCGACCTGGCTGAAGGCAAAAACGGCGATAAAGGCCGCAGCCCCAGGCGCGGCGGCCGCTCCGGCGGCCGTAAGGGCGGCCAGGCCGGGCAAGCGCAGGCCAAGGCGCCGGCCGGCAGGCCGAAAAAGGCTAAAACCGCCGAACCCGCGGCAGGCGAGGCTTCAAAGGGCGAGGCCGCCGGCAAAAAGACCAAGAGCAGGCGGCGGCGGTACGGCAAGAAGAGCAAGCAAAACTCTGACAAAACTCTGACAAAAGTCTGAGAATCGCTGCGGAAAGTCTGCGAAAAATCGGCGGGTTTCTGTAGGCCGGGACGGTTGGCGAAAAACGCCGGTGTAGAAAGACGTTTTGTGTAATATTTCCGGGAAATAGATAGAATTTCGTAATCGAGGGAGAGAAAGCGATTATGGATCGCCGGAAATTCCTGAAATTGGCGGCTTTGGCCGGCGTTAGCGCCGCCCTGCTGCCCGGCTGCATGAATCAGACGCCGCCGCCGACGCCGCGGGCCGACGTCGGCTTCGCCAGCGGCAACTCGCCGGCCGCCGGCGAACTTGCGGTCGCCGAGGGCAACGACCATGCGGCGGCCCTGGCCAAGGGCCTTAAGGCCCTTGGCGGCATCGAGCGGTTTGTCAAGGCCGGCCAGACGGTTGTCCTCAAGCCCAACTTCAGCGTGCCGCGGCTGCCGGAAGAGGCGGCGACCACCAACCCCGTCCTGGTGGCGGCCCTGGTACGGGCCTGCCTGGGCGCCGGGGCCGCAGCCGTCAAAGTTATCGATTATCCGTTCACCAGCGCCGTCATTTGCCTGGAGAAGACCGGCATCAAGCAGGCGGCCACGGCCGCCGGCGCCCAGGTCTATGCCCTGAACGGCAGCCGTGACCGCTATTTCCGCGCCGTCAACATCGGCGGCCGCGAGCTGGCGGTGGCCGAGTTCAGCAAGGACGTGCTGGAGGCTGACGTGTTCATCAATATGCCCATCCTCAAGCACCACAACATGGCCAGGCTGACGATGGGCCTGAAAAATATGATGGGCCTGGTGTGGGATCGCGGCCACTTCCACCGCACCGACCTTCACCGCTGCATCGCCGAGGTGGCGGCCTTCAAGAAGCCGCAGCTGACCATCCTCGACGCTGTTCGCGGCATCACCGACAACGGGCCGATGGGCCCGGGGCCGATCCGCGAATGGGGCCAGCTGGTGCTGGGGACCGACCCGGTGGCGGTGGACGCCTACGGGGCCGAGCTGTTCGGCGTCAAGCCGGCCGAGCTCGAGTATCTGAAAATCGCCGCCGAGCTCGGCGTGGGCCAGCTGGCCTGGGACAAGCTGCCGCTGAAAAGGGTTTAGGTCAGAACATACGAAAGCCACCGTCGACCGACGGTGGCTTTTTTGGGGGTGGATGCCCGGCAGGCTACGCTGACGCGGTAGGCGCAAGCGGCTATTTGATCGGTGATTTAAGGTCGTCAGGCAAGGGGCTTTTATAGGTTTTATCGCCTACCGACCTGGTAAACTCGGCTTTGGCCCTTGCGAGTATGCCGCTGCGGTCGGCCAACAGATCGAAGACCGTTCCCGCCATGACCTTGGCGGCGTACAGCATGCCTTTGAACGCCAGGTCCGCACCCGAGGCCGCCGTACCCTGCCAGGTGTGGCTGGCGATGCCGACCGGCCAGATAGCTACGCGGAACATGGCAAAGGGCGTTTTCCAGCTGACGTCGCCGGTATCGATGGAGCCGGAAACGGCCTTGCCTTTGTCGGCTAGCTGGGTGATTTCCTCGTGGATGGTCGCCGCCGTCAGCTCAGGCGACGCGTAATGGATCGCCAGATTCTTGAGCTTTTCCTCGCGGGTGACTGTCGCCGCCAGGGCGGCGGCAAACTCCCGGTCCTGGGCGGAGAAGCGCGGCCGGGCAATTTCGCAGAGATTTTTCTCGACAACAGCGCCGAGAGTCTCGTTCGGCAAATTGTCATAGCAGCCGGCGATGAACTTGATTTCGACCGTCGTGTCGGTCATCAGCGCGGCCCCGCGGGCGATATTCTGCAGGCGGGCGTATATTTCCTCTACTATCTCCCGCTTCGGCGCCCGGATATAGTACCAGACCGAGGCCAGGGCGGGCACAATATTCGGGGCGCCGCCGCCATTGGTAATGGCGTAATGGATGCGGGCCTGCTCATGAATGTGCTCGCGCAGGTAATTGGCGCCGACATTCATGAGCTCCACGGCGTCGAGCGCGCTCCGCCCCATGT
>JAEZLU010000008.1 GCA_023415075.1 Bacillota bacterium | reverse complement strand
TCCATGTCCTCGACACCCATGAATACCCGGCAGGCCAGGCCAAAGAGGGCGGCGACGGTGGCGCAGGCCACGCCGTGCTGGCCGGCCCCGGTCTCGGCGACTATCCGCTTTTTGCCCATGCGGCGGGTCAGCAGGGCCTGGCCGATGGCGTTGTTGATCTTGTGGGCGCCGGTGTGGAGAAGGTCTTCGCGTTTGAGGTAGATGTCGGCCCGGCCGTAGTGGCGGGTCAGGTTGGCGGCATAGTATAGCCGGGTGGGCCGGCCGGCGTATTCGTTAAGGTAGGTATGGAATTCCCGCTGGAAGGCCGGGTCGTCCTTAAGTCGGCGGTAATAGTCCTCAAGTTCGGCGAGGGCCGGCATGACCGTTTCCGGCACGAAGCGGCCGCCGTAGCGGCCATAGCGGCCATTAGCATTAGGCATTGTTGATTTCCTCCTTGTCGTTTGGCTTCAGCGCCAGTTCGCGGGTCAGGGCGGGAATATCGCCAGCGGTGACCAGTCCCTCGCCCACCAGGATGCCGCGCACCCCCGCCTGGCGGAGACGGCGGGCCTCGCCGCCGCTTTTGATGCCGCTTTCGCTGATGACCAGGCGCTCGTTGTCGACATCGGCCAGCAGGGCGAAAGTGGTGGCGATGTCGGTGGTAAAGGTGGTCAGGTCGCGGTTGTTGATGCCGACGATGGCGGCCGGCGTCTGCTGAACGGCGAGCAGTTCCTGGCGGCTATGGACCTCAACCAGGCAGTCGAGGCCCAAGTTTTCGGCGACAGCCAGGAAGTGAGACAACTGGCTGCCGGTAAGCAGCGAGGCGATGAGGAGCACGGCGTCGGCGCCGGCCCAGCGGGCCTCGTACAGCTGGTATTCGTCGACGATGAAGTCCTTGCATAAGAGCGGCAGCGCCGTGACAGCCCTTACCGCGGCCAGGTCTTCCAGGCGGCCGCAGAAGGGAACACTGGTATGGATCGACAGGGCGGCCGCGCCGCCCCGGGTGAAGACGGCGGCCAGTTCGGGCACGCTGTGGTGGTAGCACAGGCGGCCCTTGGCCGGCGAGGCCAGTTTGCATTCGGCGATAAGGGCCCAGTCGGTCTGCCGGAGGCCCCGGCTGAAGGCGAAATCGCCTTTGCTAAGTTCGGCCTGGATTACATCGAGCGGTCGGGCCCGTTTGCTTGCCGCCACTTCGATCATTTTGGCGGCGACTATTTTATCAAGCATTTTTCTTCACCTCGGCCGCCAGCTTCGTTTGTTTGATGAAGCGGCGGATTTTTTTCAGGTCTTTGACCCCGTCGGTCTCGACACCGCCGGAGACGTCGACTCCTGCCGGCGCTAAGAGGCCGATAGCTTCGGCCACATTGTCGGTGGTCAGGCCGCCGGCCAGCAGGAAGGGCCGGGCAAGCCGCCGGCCGAGATCGCCGGCCGCCTGCCAGTCAAAGGCCTGGCCGCTGCCGCCGGCCTGACCGGGCATCAGGCTGTCGATCAGCAACAGTTCGGCCGGATAGGCGGCGGCAGCAGCCGTATCAAAGCCGGGGTGATAGCGGAAGGCCTTGATTACCGGCCGGCCGACCGTCTGGCAGTATGCCGCCGTCTCGTCGCCGTGAAGCTGAATGTAGTCGAGGCGGCAAAAGTCGGCGATCTCCCGGACTTCGGCCAACGGCTGGTCGACGAAGACACCGACCTTGGCGATACCGGCCGTCCGGCCGGCGATGGCGGCGGCGGCCGCCGGCGCTAGCCGCCGCCGGCTGGGAGCAAAGACAAAGCCGATTAGGTCGGCGCCGGCCTCACGGGCCGTATCGGCCGCTTCCTGGGTCATGATGCCGCAGATTTTTACGATAATGGCAATCCCTCCCCGTAACTGCGGCCGAACTGCCGCAAAGCCGCCAGACTGCCGAGGGCCGCGCCGCTGTCGATGCTGGCGGCGGCCAGGGCCAGGCCTTCCCGCAGGTTCTCGGCCCGGTCGGCAACCATGAGGGCGGCGGCGGCGTTGATGAGGACGACATCGCGGCGGCCGCCCCGCTCGCCCTCGAGGACGGCCAGGATGGCGGCGGCGTTGTCGGTGGCGGTACCGCCCTTATAGGCGCCGGCGTCGCCGCTCAGGCCGTAGTTGGTCGGCTCGACAATGTAAGAGCGGATTTCGCCGGCCACGACCTCGGCCACCCGGGTGGGGGCGGCGGCCGATATTTCGTCAAGGCCGTCGAAGCTGTGGACGACCATGGCCCTTTTGGTGCCCAGCTGCCGCAGGACATCGGCGATTTTTTCGGTAAGGTCCGGCTGATATACGCCGACCAGCTGGCGGCTGGCGCCGGCCGGGTTGGTCAACGGCCCCAGCAGGTTGAAGAAGGTGCGGAAGCCAAGTTCCCGCCGGGGTTTGGCAGCATATTTCATCGCCGGATGGTAGAGGGGGGCGAAGCAGAAGCAGAGATTGGTGCGGGCGATGGCTTCGGCGGCGGCATCAGCCGGCAGGTCGATACGGATGCCGAGCGCTTCAAGGACATCGGCACTGCCGCAGGGGCTGGACATCCCGCGGTTGCCGTGTTTGGCCACCGGCACGCCGGCGCCGGCAAGGACGAAGGCGGCGGCGGTCGACACATTGATGGTGCCGCGGCCGTCGCCGCCGGTACCGCAGGTGTCGAAAACCTCGCGGTCGCCGCAGCTCACCTTTACGGCAAGGTCGCGCATGGTTTGGGCGAAGCCGGCTATTTCCTCGCTGGTCTCGCCCTTGATTTTGAGGGCGGCGGCCAGGGCGCCGATCTGAGCTTCGCTGGCGACGCCGGACATGATGGCCTCCATGGCCCGGGCAGCCTCCCGGCGGGAAAGGTCGCCGCCGGCCACTACCTGACTGAGCATGTCTTTGAACATAATCGTTCCTCCTTTTCTTTGACTCCAAGGCAAATAAAAAAACCATTCCACCCAAAAGGGGCGAAATGGTTCGCGGTACCACCCTCATTCGGAAAGCCAGGCTTTCCCTCTCTCGGATACGGGACAGGCGTCCGATATCTCAGCCGGGTAACGGCGGCGGCCGGCTCCGCCTACTCCGCCCGCAGGCGTTCGGGGAGCAGCTCCCAGGTCCATTCGCCATATACTCTAGGCCGGTCATCGCACCTCCAGTCGCCTGGTCACCGGCTCGCTGAGCTAAAGCCCATATGGTTACTCGTCCTGCTCGTAGCTTTGGTAATTGAATTGAATTTATTGTAAATCATCCGTACAGTCGCTGTCAAGAGCAACGATAACAAAATAGTTAATTAACCGGGAAGAGCAGCGTGAAGGTGGTCCCCAAACCCTCCTTCGATTTGACGCTTATTTTGCCTTTGTGGTCTTTGACGATTCGTTCGACGATAGCCAGGCCGAGCCCGGTACCGTTGGTTTTAGTTGTGTAAAAGGCCTTGAAGATGCTGCCGAGGTCCTTTTCGGCGATCCCTTTGCCGGTGTCGGTTATGATAACCGCCACGCCGCTCCGGCGGGCTTCGGTCCTTATCGTCAGTATGCCCCGCTTGCCCATTGATTCGATGGCGTTGCGGCAGAGATTGAGGATAACCTGCATTATCTGATTTTTGTTGGACCAGTATGCCGGCAGGTCCTGGTCGAGCTTCAGGTTGACGAATATATCGTTTTGGGTGGCGTCGGCGATTATCAGCGGCGCCAGGTCGGTAATAGCCTGGTTAAAATCGACGGTGGTTTTTTCCGCCGACTGAGTGCGGGCAAATACAAGGAAGTTGGCTACCATTGTCTCGATGTGCTGCAGTTCTTTGTAGACAAGGTCGTACCGCTCCTGGAGGTCGGCAGGCGTCCTTTTCGCCAAAAACTGCAGATAGCCCTTGGCGATGGTCATGGGGTTCCTGATTTCCTGGGCGATGGACGCCGCCATCTCGCCAATAAGGTGAAGACTGTCGAGGCGGGCCTGTTCCTGCTCGTATTTTTTGACAAGGGTCAGGTCAAGCCCGTTCCAGACAATGCATTCACGGCCGTTGAGTTCGGTAAAATCGGCATAAACTACCATTTGGAGCTTGTCGCCGTTCTTGGCACGGATATCGGTGACAAATCCCTGCATGACCCCGGCGGTCAGCAGTTGCTCTACCGCCTTGCGCCGGTCGGCAATGTTGTACCACAGGCCGATTTCCCTCGCGGTCCGCCCGATGACCTCCTTCGGCTGGTAGCCGGATATGTCGGAAAAGGCTTTGTTGACATAGGAGAGCCTGGCGGTGTCAAGCACAGTTACGACCATGGGTGTAGGCAACCGGTCGAAATAGTGATGCAAGCTTCGCGAATAGCTGCAGTCTGCGCAATTGACGTGGTCCTGTTCGGCTACGCCCGTGCTGCGGTCATCATTCAACAGTATCAACTCCGTTTTTGGCCGAATAGATACCGGATCATGCCTTGGCTTCGTTGGAGTGCTGCTGATAAAGAGCGTAGTATTCTTTGAGGAGGTCGGGGATGGGTAGCTCATAGGGGCAGCGGCTCACGCAAAGGCCGCACTCGATGCAATTGGCTACCGACTCCATGGGCAGCTTTGAGAAACGCGACGCTACCGCCGGTGACATGCGGGCTGCGGCCACCGGGTAGATCATGGCGGCGTTGATTATTACTCCCTGCGGGCAAGGCAGACAGTATTCGCAGCGCCGGCAGAACCTTTTGCCGAGTTCAGCCTGGAGGCGCTCCATGACGGCGAGGTCGTCAGGACTGACGGTGTTAGGCTTGGCGTAAAGGTCAACGATTTCGTCGACCGCCGCCTCGGAGTGAAAACCGGGGATAGGCAGAACCTCGGGGTACTGGCGAAGGAATTTGAAGGCCAGGTCGGCGCTTTCGATCACGCCGCCGCCGAAGGGCTTCATAGCCAAAATGCCGAGGCCGTGGCTGGTGGCGACAGCAAAAAGCTCGTCGCGGGCCGCCGGTTCAAGGAAGCTGAAGGGGAACTGGATGGTGGCGAACAGTCCGGTTTTGACCAGTTTTATGGCCATCGCCAGGTTATGGGCGGTGATGCCGATGTGGCGTACTTTACCGGCCTCTTTCGCTTTAACCACCGCCTCCATGGCGCCGCCCGGGCCGGTGATGGCCTGCCAGTCGCTTTCCTGGGAGACCTGGTGGAACTGGTAGAGGTCGATGTAGTCAGTCCGCAGGCGGCGCAGGCTGAGATCGATCTGCTCGGCCGCTCCGGCGGCGTCCCGTTTGATGGTCTTGGTGGCGATGACTACCTCGCTTCGGCGCCCGGTCAGGGCCTGACCCATCTTTTCCTCGCTGTCGGTATAGGCGTTGGCGGTGTCGAAGAAGTTTATGCCCCGCTCGAGGGCCCGCTGCAACACCTGCACCGCTTCGTCAGTGGTCATCCGCATGATCGGGATGCCGCCGAAGCCGACTTCGGAAACTTTGAGGCTGGTCTGTCCAAGCAATTTGTAGTGCATCTTTTCTTCCTCCATTGCTTACCAGTTTGGCTTTTTCCAAAGTATTCTAGCAACCTTGGCCGGTTCCCTGCCGGCAAAAGGCAATAGCGACGGGAAATTAACAAGACGGCGGGGGGGGGGCAAAAGGGCAGGAAATCTCCCACCGGTGATCGAACTTAACCGGTGACTCGCAAACAACCAGAAAATGGCGGTGATGATAATGTATGTCAAAACCAGGGACGGGGCCAGAATTTATTATGAAGACCAGGGACGCGGCCGGCCGATCGTCCTGGTGCACGGCTGGGCCTGCTCAGGCAAGTTTTGGCAGCGGAACGTACCGGCGCTGGCCGAGGAATTCCGGGTGGTAACAATCGATTTGCGGGGTCACGGCAACTCGTCGAAGTCGCTGGCCGGCCATACGATGCCTGAATACGCCGGCGATGTAAGGACGGTTATCGAAGAACTCGATCTCAAGGGAGCTACCCTGGCCGGCTGGTCGATGGGCGGGCCGGTGGTGCTGGCCTACTGGCAGCAGTACGCTGCCGACAGCCGCCTGATGGGCCTGGGCCTGGTGGACACCGCCCCCAGCCCGCTGAGCCCGGCCGACTGGAACAGCCACGCTCTGCGCAACAACAATCTGGAAGGCATGAACGCGGTGTTTGCCGGCGTTCAGGCCGACCGCGGCCAGCACGCGCGGGGGTTTGCCGGCAACATGTTCAAGGGTGGTCAGGCACCGGCGGACGACCTGGCCTGGATGGTGCCGGAAATCCTCAAAACCCCCACCTGGATCGCCATCGCCGCCTATTCGGATTTTCTGCTGAGCGATTACGCCGACGTCCTACCAATGGTGACGGTGCCGGCCATCGTCTTCGCCGCCGACTCCAATGTCTACAAACAGGGCATCGCCATGGGCCGTCACCTGGCCGGTCAGCTGCCGCAGGCCACGTTCGTGCCCTTCGAGGACGGCGGCCATACCCTGTTCTATGAGCAGCCTGACAAATTCAGCAAAGCCCTGGGCGACTTCGTGCGGGGACTGAAATAACACTGCGCAATGGCCCTGTCGGCGGACGGAAGAGGCCGCTTAGAAAGGTCCAACTGCTAGGCGGCACGACGGTTTACGCCGCGACGAAGACCCCGGATGGGTCTAGTGCCGAGCGCGCCATGGACGGCGTAAGCGCTCGGCCGCGTACAAAGAAGTACGCTAGCAAGTAAACTGGCGGGAGCAAGTGCGCAAGTTCTTGGCGCTTCAGCGCCTAGAACTGCGGCCTCCCCCTTGCGGGGACAACGCAGATGGGGTTTTATCAACGGCCGTAACGACTGAAAAGTTGTGTTGGCGGGAAATTAATGCTAGTATATATAATATCCGGATTTCATAGTCAGCCCAATCTGCCGCGCGGGGGTAACCGATGAATCTGTTCGGTTCGAGGAAAGACAGCCAATATGAAAAGTGCCTGACTGAGGCGCGCAAGTGGTTTGAGCGCCAGGACCGGGAAAAGGCCTGTTACTGGTACGCCAAGGCCG
>JAEZLU010000365.1 GCA_023415075.1 Bacillota bacterium | reverse complement strand
ATATCGACCAGGCCAACGAAGCTGTCAGGAAAGCCGAAGACTACCTGACAACCATCCCCGAGGTGACCAACTACCTGTCGGGCGTCGGCTCGCCGGCCGGCAACTACGGCAACATCAGCGTCCAGCTGGTCGACAGGCAGAACCGCAGCCGCAGCGTCTGGCAGATCACCGACCAGGTCCGCCAGTACCTCAAGACCAATCTGCCGGACGCCATCGTCCAGGTCAGCGAGACCCAATCGTCGATCGCCGGCGTGTCCGGCGGCGCCGGCAGCGGCGGCCCCAACAACGCCCCTGTGCAGATCGAGCTCCACGGCAACAGCCTCGACAACCTTGTCAAGGCCTCCTTCCGCCTGCAGCAGCTGCTAGGGCAGATGAAAGGGATAAAAGACGTTCGCAGTTCGTACACCGAGGGCATGCCGGAGATCCGCTTGACGGTAGACCGCGATCGCCTGCGGTTCTATAACGCCACCGTCGGCGGCATAAACGGCGCCTTCAACGCCGCCATCGCCGGCGGCCAGGCCGGCTATCTCGCCAACGATCCCTTGAACGACGGCCAGGATACGCCGATCAACGTCCGTCTACGGGGCAGCGACGGCTTCAAAGCCGCCGACCTGCAGGCCATCCCCGTGCAAAATGGCAACGGCGGCGTGGTACGCCTCGGCGACGTCGCCCGGGTCGAGGACGGCATCGGTCCGGTGATGCTGAGGCGGGTCGACAAGCAGGAGTCGATTAATATCGCCGCCAACATCACCGACCGGCCGCTGCAGGAAGTGCTGGACGAGATCGCCCGCACCGTGAAGCCGGAGGATCTCGGCCAAGGGGTCAGCTACCGCTTCACCGGCCAGGCCAACAACATGCGCGATACCTTCAGCGAGATGGCCCAAGCCCTCGCGCTGTCGCTCATCCTCGTCTACATGCTGCTGGCCGTCCTCTACGAATCCTTCTCCACCCCGGTCATCCGCATGTTCTCCCTGCCGCTCGGCCTGATCGGTTCGCTCGTTTTCCTGGCCGTGACCCGGGGCACGATAAACCTCTACTCGCTCATCGGCGTGCTGGTCATGGATGGCCTGGTCGCCAAGAACGGCACACTGCTCCTCGACTACACCCTCACCCTCAAGGAGCGGGGCATGAGCGCCCGCGACGCCATCATCGAGGCCGGCAAAACCCGCCTCAAGCCCATCTTCATGACCACCCTCACCATGGTCGTCGGCATGCTGCCGACTGCCCTGGCGATGACCGCCGGCTCGGAAACGCGGGTCAGCATGGCCTGGGTGCTCATCGGCGGCCTCCTCACTTCCACCGTTTTTACCCTCATAATAACGCCGATCATCTTCCTCCAGTTCGAGCACATGCCGATCACCCGCGCGCTCCATCGGGCGGCCGCCTTCTTCGGGCGGCTCAGGCTGCGGCTGGCCCAGGCCCTCAGCCAAATCCGCGGCTAAATCGTCGCCGTCGCGGATAAAAACGCCGCCTTCGCCAAAAATTATAAGCAAACACTTCAGCTCCGGCAGGAGCCAAGGCGGAGGAATGGCTGTGGCGAAAATACTCGTGGTCGCGCCCCACCCGGACGACGACGTCATCGGCTGCGGCGGCAGCATCATCAGGCACGTCAGGCGGGGCAACACCGTCGGCGTTGTCTACATCACCTCAGGCGACATGGGCGGCCTCGACCGCCGCGAGGCTGAAATGGGCGCTATCCGCGAAGCCGAGGCCACCAAGGCCGCCAAACTCATGGGTATAAAAGACCGCCACTTTTTCCGCAAAACCGACGGCAACCTCACCTGCACCAGGGAAGACATCGCTGAAGCCACCAAGCTAATCCGCGACTACCGGCCGGATGTCGTCTACCTGCCCCACGCCTACGACGGTCACCGTGACCACCGCTTGACCCACGAGCTCATAACCGAGGCCTGCCTGTGGGCCGCCCGGCCCCAACTCGCCGAATGCGGCCGCCAGCTGTGGCTGGTTGGCACCCTCCTCTGCTACGAGGTAGGCACGCCGCTGCCTGTCGTCAACTACACCGAAGACATATCCGACGTCATCGACCTAAAAATCGCCGCCATGCAGCTGCACGAATCCCAAGCCGTCAACCTCGAATACGCCGAAGCCGTCCGCAACCTCAACCGCCTGCGGGGCATCGCCAGCGGCCTGGGGGCCTACTGCGAATGCTTTCAGGTACTGCGGGTCGCTACCCTGTTCGCTTGAAAAAACAGCCGTCCCTCTCGGTGAGAAATCCTGCCAGGCTAACAAACCGACAGGATTTTTTCGCATGCACTCTGAATTCTACAAGAAAAGCCGGTGAACCGGTAAAGCGGCGGCCGGCAGGGAGGGGGGCCTGCATGAAAAACAAGATTATCCTTGGGCTACTGGCGCTGATCCTGGCGATTGCCGCCGCTGCGGCCGCCGCCCAGGTAAGCGAGCCGCCGGCCCTGGCCATGAAAGGCGGCCTGCTGATAGATACCGCCAGCGCCTTCGCCGCCGGCACCACTGACGGCACTGTCGTCCTGCCGGCCGAGACCGCGCCCCTGCGGCTGGCCGCCGCCGGTGGCCGCTACCAGCCGCGGGGCCTCTACCTGTCGCCGGTCATCCAGACCGCCCCCTTCCGCGACCTCATCCTCTCCTGGAACGCCGACACCCCGGCCGGCACGGCACTGACCGTCGAAGCCCAGGTGCTTGTCGGCGGTAAGTGGAGCGAGTGGTTCTCCTGGGGCACCTGGGGCGGCCAGTCCGCCTCGGCTGCCAAG
>JAEZLU010000300.1 GCA_023415075.1 Bacillota bacterium | reverse complement strand
GCCCTCGACAACACCCTGCAGGATGTGCTCATCCGCTTCCGGCGGATGCAGGGCAACGACACCCTGTGGATGCCGGGCTGCGACCACGCCGGCATCGCCACCCAGATCAAGGTGGAAGAGGTGCTGGCCAAGGACGGCGTGTCCCGCTACGACCTTGGACGGGAGAAGTTCATCGAGCGGGTGTGGGAGTGGAAGCACCAGTACGGCAGCCGGATAACCAACCAGCTCAAGCGGCTGGGGGCTTCCTGCGACTGGGCCCGCGAGCGCTTCACCATGGATGAGGGCTGCTCGGCGGCCGTGCGCGAGGTCTTCGTCTCCCTCTACGAAAAGGGGCTTATTTATCAGGGCAACCGCATCACCAACTGGTGTCCCCGCTGCAACACCGCCCTGTCGGACATCGAAGTCGAGCATGAGGAAAAGCCGGGCAATCTTTACTATGTCCGCTACCCGCTGGAAGGTAAGCCGGACGAGTATGTCACGGTAGCCACCACCAGGCCGGAGACCATCCTCGGCGACAGCGGCGTGGCCGTCAACCCCGACGACGATCGCTACCGCCACCTTGTCGGCCAGTACCTCATCCTGCCGATTGTCGGCCGCCGCCTGCCGATTGTGGCCGACGAGTATGTCGACCCTTCCTTCGGCACCGGCGCCGTAAAGGTAACACCGGCCCACGACCCCAACGACTTCGATATGGGCCTCAGGCACAAGCTGCCGGAGATAATCGTCATCAGCCCGACCGGGACGATGACGGCCGAGGCGGGCAAATACGCCGGCCTCGACCGCTACGAATGCCGTAAGGCCCTGGTGGCCGACCTCAAAGCCCAGGGCTATCTTGTCAAAATCGACGAGCACCTTCACGCCGTCGGCCACTGCCAGCGCTGCGCTACCGTGGTCGAGCCGCTGGTGTCCAAGCAGTGGTTCGTGCGTATGCAGCCGCTGGCCGAGCCGGCGATCGCGGCGGTGACCTCAGGGCGGATCAAGTTCGTGCCCGAGCGGTTCACGAAGATTTATATCAACTGGCTGGAGAATATCCGTGACTGGTGCATTTCCCGCCAGATCTGGTGGGGCCACCGCATCCCGGCCTGGTACTGCGAGTGCGGCGAAACCATCGTGTCCCGCCAGGATATCACCGCCTGTCCCAAGTGCGGCGGCAAGGTCGAGCAGGACCCCGACGTCCTCGACACCTGGTTCAGCTCGGCCCTCTGGCCGTTTTCTACCATGGGCTGGCCGCAGAAGACGTCCGAGCTGGCCCACTTCTACCCGACCAGCGTTCTGGTCACAGGTTATGACATCATCTTCTTCTGGGTGGCCAGGATGATATTCATGGGCCTGGAGTTCATGAAGGACATCCCCTTCGAACATGTTTTCATCCATGGTCTGGTGCGCGACGGCGAGGGCCGCAAAATGTCCAAGTCGCTCGGCAACGGCATCGACCCGCTGGAGGTTATCGAGAAATACGGCGCCGACACCCTCCGCTTTACCCTGGTGACCGGCAACACTCCCGGCAACGACATGCGCTTCTACTGGGAGCGGGTCGAGTCCAGCCGCAACTTCGCCAACAAGATTTGGAACGCCTCCCGCTTCGTAATGATGAACCTCGAAGGCTTCGATCCGGCCCAGGCGCCGGGCGACTACACCCTGGCCGACCGCTGGATTTTGAGCCGCTATGCCCGCACGGCGGCCGAGGTCACCGCCAACCTTGACAAGTTCGAACTGGGCGAGGCGGCCCGCAGCCTGTACGAGTTCATCTGGAACGAGTACTGCGACTGGTACATCGAGACCGCCAAAGCCCGCCTGTACAACAAGGAGGACGCCCGGGCGCGGGCCACCGCCCAGCATGTGCTGTGGTACGTGCTGGAGGGAACGCTGAGGCTGCTGCATCCCTTTATGCCGTTCATCAGCGAGGCTATCTGGCAGCACCTGCCCCATGAGGGCGCAAGTCTGGTCATCGCCGACTGGCCGGCGCCGCCGGCCGGCCTTCTGGACGAAAAGGCCGAGGCCGAGATGGGCATCCTGATGGATACTATCAAGGCTATCCGCAACATGCGGGCCGAGGTAAATGCCCCGCCGGGCAAAAAGAGCGAGGTTACTCTGATGGTGGCCGCCGAGTGGCAGGCGACCTTCCGGGAAAACCAGGCCTATCTGCAGACGCTGGCCGCCGCCGAGCCCATCACCCTTGCGCCGCTCACGGCCGCCAAACCGGAGAACGCAATGGCCGCGGTGGTAAATGGCGTCGAAGTTTATCTGCCGCTCAAAGGCCTGATCGACGTGGCCAAGGAGACGGCCAGGCTGACCAAGGAAGCCGACGGCCTGGCCAAGGAACTCGAACGGGTAGCCGCCAAACTGGCCAACGAAAACTTCGTCGGTAAGGCGCCGGCCGAGGTAATCGAGAAAGAGCGGGCCAAGGAGCGGGAATACGGCGACAAGCTTGCCGCCATCCGCGAGCGGCTGGCCTACCTGGCCAAGCTGTAGGCAGAATGGAGAGTTAGTTTCAGACCGGTGAGAACCCCCCAAATGCTAGGCGTGACAACAACGGCCTTGGACGGGCCTAGTCCCGACCGCGCCATGGATGGCAAAGCGATCGGGGGAGCAACGAAGCAGGTGGAGAGTTATCAGCGGCCGGTCTGGTTAAAATAACTAGGATGTGACGCCATGACCTATGAGGAGGCGCTGGCTTATCTGGCCAGCCTTGGCAAATTCGGCATAAACCTTGGCCTGGGCCGCATCGAGAAGCTGCTCGAATTGATGCGCCGGCCGGAGCGCCGTTTCCGGACTATCCATGTCACCGGCACCAACGGCAAGGGCTCGACGACGGCCATGCTGGCCGCCATCCTTCAGGCCGCCGGCCTGCGGACCGGCATGTATACCTCGCCCCATCTGGCCGACTATACCGAACGCTTTCAGGTAAACGGCCAACCGATAAGCCGCGAGGCCTTCGCCGAGGCCATCGCCTACATCCGCCGCTTCGTGGACGAAATGACGGCCGCCGGCTGGGAGCACCCCACCGAATTCGAGGTGCTTACCGCCGCCGCCTTTTACTGGTTCGCCGCCGCCGGCGTCGACTATGCCGTTATCGAGGTCGGTCTCGGCGGCCTCCTGGATTCCACCAATGTCATTGTCCCGGAAGTGGCGGTGATCACCAACGTCACCCTCGAGCACACCGACCGCTGCGGTTCGACGGTGGCCGAAATAGCCGGCCACAAGGCCGGCATCATCAAAGAGGGCGTGCCGGTGGTAACCGCCGCCGGCGGCGAAGCCCTGGCGATCATCGAGGCGACGGCCGCCGTCAAGAAGGCGCCGCTGACCGTTATGGGCCGGGACTTCTCGGCAGAAGCTGCCGGCCGCCAGGGCTGGCGCCAGCAAGTTTCGATCGCCAGCCGGCGCCACGGCAGTCTCGGCAACTTAAGCCTGGCCCTGCTTGGTCGCCATCAGGCGGCTAACGCCGGGCTGGCGGTTATGGCCAGCCTGGTACTGGGCGAGCGGGAAGGGCGGCTTACCGCCGTCGCTATCGCCGCCGGCCTGGAATCCGTCCGCTGGCCGGGCCGGTTCGAAGTCTTTCCCGGCGAACCGCTTGTGGTGATCGACGGTGCCCACAACCCCGATGGAGCTACCGTCTTGCGGGCCACGCTGGACGAAGTTTTTCCGGGGCAGGCGATCGTATTCCTTCTGGGCATCCTGGCCGACAAGGATATTGCCGGCATCACCGGCACCCTAATTCGCCCTGTGGACAGCGTTGTCGCCGTGCGACCGGCTTCCGAGCGGGCCGCTGACCCGGAGCAGGTGACGGCCGGCCTGGCCGCCGCCAGGGTGGAGGCGGCTGCTTCCATTGCCGCCGGCCTTGCCAGGGTCCGGGAGCTTGCCGGTCCAGCCGGCCTGGTGTGCGTCGCCGGCTCACTGTATCTGATCGGCGCTGTCCGCTCCCAGCTTACAAGTGGGTAGACAAACGTCCCGCTATAGGCTATAATGATTTAGGATATTTTGGTTTCATCAGGTGAAATGTGATTATCAGCAGCTATCAGCAGACCGCAATTCAATATCGGCTGAGTTTTCTGGTCGAGCACTGCATAGTGGCGGTGGCCTTTTTTTTGCCGCTTTCCCTCGATATCACCAGTATTTTTTTGGCCCTCGCCGCGGTGCTATGGGTTGGGCGGATGGTGATTAACGGCCGGCTGGACCTCAAGCGAACGCCATTTGACACTGCTATCGCCATACTGGTGGCGCTGTCGGCGACCTCCATTCTTTTCGCCCCTGAGCGCTGGCTGAGTTTTTATAACTACTACCATCTCATGGGGCGTTACATAGTGCTCTATTATCTGGTGGTCAACAATGTTCATTCGGTCGACCAGCTTAAACGGCTGGTGTCGGCGGTGTTTTTCTCGGCCAGCATCGTCGCCGCCTACGGCTTTTATCAATATCTGCACGGGGTGGACATTTCGGCTTTCGAATGGGTGGACGGCGAGCAGTTCCCCGACCTAAAGGTAAGGGTGTTTTCTACCCTGCAGAATCCTAATCTGCTGGCCGGTTTCCTTGTCGTTATCATCGCCGTGGCCTCCAGCCTCGGGTTTAATGCCAGGCGGCCCCGCCGCAAGCTGCTGTTCCTCGGGCTGGTTTTGGCCCTGGTTATGTGCCTTGCCCTGACTTACTCACGGGGCGCCTGGCTGAGCATCGTAGCGGTCATCGTCGCCTTCGGCGTGCTTTACAGCCGGAAGACTTTTTGGTTGCTGCTCCTTGTTCCCGTAGTCGTGGTCGCCGGCCACGACGTGCTTATGGAGCGGCTAATGTCGATTTTTCATCCCACCGACACTTCGTCGACCCTCAGGCTGGCCTTGTGGGAGAGCTCGATCGCCATGATCGTCGACCATCCGCTGTTTGGCATCGGCTGGGGCGCCTATGAATTTGTTTATCCCGCGTACGACTTTTTCGTCCTCGACGCCGGCACCAAGATTTTCCACGCTCACAACATGTACCTGCATATCGCCGCTGAGATCGGCCTGCCCGGTCTTGTGGCTTTCCTGATAATCATGTACGGACACGCCCGTCTGGCCTTGGAGCTGGCCGCCAATACGGCCAATCGCTGGCTGCACGGCCTTATGCTCGGCGTGCTGGTCGCTCTTTTAAGCATTGCTGTCAGCGGTTTTACAGATTACATAATGTTCAATCCCCAGGTGGCCATGCTGTATTGGTTACTGAACGCGATGATAATGGCGGCCGTCCTTGCCGACTATCCGACAAAAACCAATGTAAAATGTTAGCTATTTGTTAAAAAAAACGCCTTTGCCGGCAGGATTACCAACAGGCGCTGCGAATATAAGAATAGGTGCTTATTTAAATAGTTTGCTTTTAACCCGTGGGGGCCGATTTGGGCCTTAATTTTTTATCCAAAACTTTGTGAAAATACGAACAATATTTTTTCGTAAACAATATTTACTTAATGTGAACGATATTTCCTTAAGGAGGATTGCCGTGAAACTGGCCGAAGTGCAAAAGGTGCTCGACTCCGAGGTTATCTGCGGCTGGGAGCATCTTGACCGGGAGATAGTGTCGGCTTGCGGTGCCGATTTGATGAGCGACGTCCTCGTCCACACCAAGGAAAAGGCGCTGCTCCTCACCGGTTTGACCAATATCCAGGTTATTCGGACAGCCGAAGTGGGTGATCTGGTCGGTATAGTTTTCGTGCGCGGCAAACGTCCGGGGCCGGATGTAATTCAGATGGCCCGCATCAAGGGTATTCCGTTGATGGTTACCAATCTGCCGATGTATGAATCCTGCGGACTGCTGTACATTGCGGGTATAAAGGGGTGCTCGCAGATGGTGATCGCCGGCAATGACTGAACAAGCGATTGTTCTCGAGTTTACCCTCACGGGGGACGATTTCGAATCGGCCGGCGAGGCTTCCAGCAAAATCAAACGGGTATTGCAACAGATCGGCATCCGCTCGGATATCGTCCGCCGGATTGCCATAAGCTGCTATGAAGCCGAGATGAATGTGATAATTCATGCCTTTCACGGCACGATGCGGGCGGCGATATTTTCCGACCGCACCGAGCTCACGGTGGACGATGAGGGACCGGGCATCGCCGACATCGAACTGGCGATGCAGGAAGGCTACTCAACTGCTCCCGACCATATCCGCGAGATGGGCTTTGGTGCCGGCATGGGCCTGCCTAATATGTCGCGCTGCGCGGACGAGTTTTCCATCAAGTCCGTTGTCGGCAAGGGTACCAATATCCAGATGATAATCCGTCATCGATAATAGTGTGGTGAGACGATGTCCGAGTATTTTCATTCGGTCCGGCTGCTGGCGGACCGGTGCAAGGGCTGCGTCAACTGTATAAAGCGCTGCCCGACCGAGGCCATTCGGATCCGCGGCGGAAAGGCTAAAATCACCGAAGCACGCTGCATCGACTGCGGCGAATGCATCCGCCGTTGCGCCAACCGGGCAAAAGCGGCGGTCACTGATGATCTGGACGAACTGGCCAAGTATAAATATAACGTTGCCCTGCCGGCGCCGTCGCTGTATTCACAGTTCGGTCCCGACGTACCGGTAAACGTTATCCTTTGCGCCCTCAAGAAACTTGGTTTCGACGAGGTGTTCGAGGTGGCCAGAGGGGCGGAGATAGTTACCGCCGCCACCCGCGAGTACCTGCAGCGCAAGAATATCAAGCGGCCGGCCATTTCCACGGCCTGTCCGGCGGTTGTCCGCCTGGTTCAGGTCAAGTTTCCCGAACTTATCGACAACCTTATCGCCATCGAGGCCCCGGTGGAAGTCGCCGCCAGGCTGGTGCGGACCAACTGCACCCAGGAGCGGGGCCTGAAGCCGGACGAAGTCGGCGTATGGTTCATTACCCCTTGCCCGGCCAAAATGACGGCCGTCAGGCAGCCGCTGGGGTTTGATAAATCGAACATCACCGGCGCTATTGCCATAAGTCAGATTTACGGCGAAATGCTCAAAGTCATCCCCACTATCCCCCGCGACGCCGTATGCCAGCGGGCCACCGCCAACGGCGCCGCCTGGGCGGTAAGCGGCGGCGAGGCTGCCGGCAGCGGGGCCGCTACCACTTTAGTGGTGGACGAGATCCATAATGTCAGTGACCTCCTGGAACAGGTGGTCCTCGGCAAGATCAAGGTTGATTTCATCGAGGCCCTGGCCTGCTCGGGCGGCTGCATCGGCGGCCCGCTTACGGTGGACAGCCGCTTTGTTGCCGGCCACCGGATGCAGCAGCGGCTGGCGAGAATGCGGGCCGAAGACGCCGCCGCCGGCGTCGCCGAGCCGGAGTACAATCAAGATCCCGCCCTGACCGGCTACAGCCGCGGCACTATCGAGCCGCGGCCGATAATGCGGCTGGATGAAGATATTTTCAAAGCGATGTACAAGGTCGAGCTCATGGAGCAGACCCTTAAGAAGCTGCCAGGTTTGGACTGTGGCTCCTGCGGCTCGCCCAACTGCAAGGCGCTGGCCGAGGATATCGTCCAGGGCACGGCCAGTGAAACCGACTGCGTGTTCAAGCTGCGCGAACGGGTCCGCGACCTGGCCCGGGAAATGGTCGACCTTGCCGAAAAAATGCCGCCATCCCTGGAGAAGATAAAGGAAGAAGAGCAATAGGGGAGGGAAGCCTTTTTGACTGTTACTGAATTGGTGGAAAAACTTCCACTTACCGTTGTGGCCGGCCGGGGGGGCCTTGATGGCCAAGTAACCGGCGGCTATGTCTCCGATCTTCTTAGCAATGTGATGGGGTTCGCGACCGCCGGCAGCGTGTGGGTAACGATGCAAAGCCACCAGAATATCGTGGCCGTGGCCGCCCTTGCCGGGCTGGCGGCTGTGATCGTAAGCGGCGGCGTGCAGCCGGAAGCCGAGACAGTCGCCAAGGCCGAGGCCGAAGGCTTGCCGCTCCTCACCACCCCGCTGTCCAGTTTTACAGTGGTCGGACAACTATACCAACTGGGTGTGGCGGCAAAATGATTCGCCCCTACGTGGCCGACCTGCATGTCCACTCACTGCTGTCACCCTGTGCGGCGGTGGAGATGACGCCGCGCAACATTGTCTGGCATGCGGCCGAGAATGGCATCGACATCGTGGCCATCACCGACCACAACGCCGGCGACAACGTGCGGGCGGCGATGGAGGCCGCCAAGGGCACCAGCGTGACCGTGCTGCCGGGGATGGAAGTCGAGACGAAAGAAGAAGTCCACTTTATCGCCCTTTTCGGCAAGATGCGGGCCTTTATGGCCTGGGAACAGACGGTCGAGAACCACCGCAGCGGCCGGAAAAACGACGCTGCCAAGTTCGGCGCCCAGTTCGTCGTTGATGCCGATGACAATCTTATTTGTGAAAAAGAAGCGATGCTGCTGTCTTCGCTGACGCTGTCGATCAAGGAAGCCTGCGAGATTGTCGCCGACCTCGGCGGCCTTGCCATCGCCAGCCATATCGATAGACCCTCGTACAGCCTGCTGTCCCAGTTGGGTTTCATCCCGCCGGGACTTAAGCTGGCGGCGGTTGAAATATCGCCGCGTCTGGCCCGGGCTGAGGCGGTGCAGAAAATTCCGCTCCTTAAAGATTGGCCACTTGTTACCAACTCTGACGCCCATACGATTGACGATTTCGTCAGTGGCCCGAAGACGGTTTTTGACCTGGCTGAACCGACCCTGGCGGAAATCCGCCAGGCCCTTAATAATGAAAATTCACGAAGGGTGGTGGTCTGACCGGGGAAGGTTCAAATTGCCTGAGTATGTGAAAGTTTTCATAAAAGGAGGAATATCATGAAGAGCAACCAAGAGGGCAAATGCTGCTGCGGCGGCAATGGTGCCGGCAAAATGGCACAACTGGACGAGATTCTCGCCAAGTACCAGGGAGTGAAGGGCGCGCTGATTCCTGTTCTCCAGGAAGCGCAGGAAGCCTACGGTTATCTGTCCAAGGAAGTCATCGTCCGCATCGGCGAGAAAATGAACATCCCGACCAGCCAGATTTACGGGGTAGTCACCTTCTACTCCCAATTCCACCTCAACCCGCGCGGCCGCAATATCGTCCGCGTCTGCCAGGGCACGGCCTGCCACGTCCGTGGCGCTAAAGCCATCCTCAAAGCGCTGGAGGACACCTTGAAGGTCACCGCCGGCAAAACGACGCCCGACCTCAAGTTCACCCTGGAAACCGTGGCCTGTATCGGAGCCTGCGGCTTATCGCCGGTCATGATGGTAAACGACGATACCCACGGCCGGTTGACGCCGGAAATAGTGCCGGAAATCCTGGGCCGCTACTCCTAAGCGCATGCGCGAGCTTGCTCTCCACATTCTGGATCTTGTCCAGAATTCTATCGAGGCAGGAGCGTCGCGAGTGACTTTGGAAATTATCGAGGATTGCATGGCGGACACCCTGACCATTCGGGTGATTGACAACGGGCGGGGCATGGATGCCGATACCCTAAGGCGCGTACTCGACCCCTTTGTCACTACCAGGACTACCAGGCGGATTGGTCTGGGCCTGCCGCTTATCGATATGTCCACCAAAAGGTGCGAAGGCTATCTCCGGCTTACTTCGGCGGTTGGCGAGGGCACGGTTGTGGAGGCTGTCTATCGGCACAGCCACCTGGACCGACCACCGCTCGGCGATATGGTCGAAACGGTGAGGACGGTAATCATCGGTAACCCTGAACTTGATTTTACTTATTGCCATAAAGTAGACGATGCCGCCTTCACGCTGGCCAGCCGCGAGATTACCGAGATCCTCGGCGATATGCCGCTTTCGCATCCGGACGTCATCCTCTGGCTCAGAGAGTATTTAGCGGCCAATGAGGCCAATTTGTACGGAGGTGTACAGCATGAAAACAGTTGAAGACCTGAAACGCATGCGTGAAAAGTTCCAGGAACAAAATAAGGTTCGTCACGCCGGCGGTATTCAGATTATCGTCGGCATGGGCACTTGCGGCATCGCCGCCGGAGCGCGGGAAGTAATGTCCGCCATCCTCGACGAGATCGCCAAGCGCAAGCTGCAGGACGTAACCGTTAGGCAGACCGGCTGTATCGGCATGTGCGAGAAGGAAGTCCTGGTCGACGTCGTGCGTCCCGGCGAACCCCGCATAACTTATGGCAAGGTTACGCCGGCCGTGGTCGCCCAAATTGTCGGCGAGCATGTGGTCAACGGGCGGATCGTCGAAGATCTGGTCGTTGGCAAGATCGCACAATAGACTTAGGAGACAGGAGGGAAGATAATGCAACACGTCAGAGCGCATGTACTTATTTGCGGCGGCACGGGCTGCACCGCCTCCGGCACGCCGAAGGTGGAAGCCGCCCTGCGCGAGGAATTGGCCAAAAAAGGCCTCGATAAAGAGGTCATGGTGGTGCAGACCGGTTGCCATGGCTTCTGCGAAATGGGTCCGCTGGTTATCGTTTATCCTGAAGGCACCTTCTATGTTCGCGTGCAGGCCGAAGATATACCCGAACTGGTCGACAGCCATCTCTATAAGGGCCGGATCGTCCAGCGTCTCTTATACAAGGAGCCGGTCAGCCACGAAAAAATCCCCAATTACAACGATCTGTCCTTCTACAAGAAGCAGATGCGGATGGTGCTGGCCAACTGCGGCCACATCAACCCCGAAGTAATCGAAGAATACGTCGCCGTGGGCGGCTACGAAGCCCTTGCCAAGGCGCTCACCCAGATGAAGCCGGAAGACGTCGTCGCCGAAGTCAAGAAATCGGGCCTCAGGGGCCGGGGCGGCGGCGGTTTCCCCACCGGCATGAAATGGGAGTTCACCAAGAACGCCGCCGGCGATAAAAAATATGTCGTCTGCAACGCCGACGAAGGCGACCCCGGGGCCTTCATGGACCGCAGCGTCCTCGAAGGCGACCCCCACCGGGTTATCGAGGGTATGGCCATTTGCGGCTACGCCATCGGCGCCGACGAAGGCTATCTCTACGTGCGGGCCGAGTATCCGCTGGCTATCAAGCGCCTGCGGATCGCCATCGACCAGGCCGAAAAAATGGGCCTCCTGGGTGACGATATCTTTGGCTCCGGCTTTAAGTTCCACCTGAAGATCAAAGAAGGCGCCGGCGCTTTCGTCTGCGGCGAGGAGACCGCTCTTCTGGCCTCCATCGAAGGCAAACGCGGCATGCCGCGGCCGCGGCCGCCTTTCCCGGCCATCGCCGGCCTGTGGGGCAAACCCACCAATATCAACAACGTCGAAACTTTCGCCAACGTGCCCCAGATAATCACCCAGGGGGCCGACTGGTACGCCAGCATCGGCACCGAGCGCTCCAAAGGCACCAAGGTTTTCGCCCTCACCGGCCGCATCAATCACACCGGCCTGGCCGAAGTACCGATGGGCATCACCATGCGCGAGATCATTTTCGATATCGGCGGCGGCATCCCTGGCGGCAAGAAGTTCAAGGCCGTCCAGATCGGCGGTCCCTCCGGCGGCTGTCTTCCCGAATCGCTGCTCGATCTGTCGATCGACTATGATTCGCTTATCCAGGCCGGGGCCATGATGGGTTCCGGCGGCCTGGTGGTCATGGACGAAACTACCTGCATGGTCGACCTCGCTAAATTCTTCCTCACCTTCACCCAGGCTGAATCCTGCGGTAAGTGTACCCCCTGCCGCGAAGGCACCAAGCGGATGCTGGAAATCCTCACCCGGATAACCGAAGGCAAGGGCACCGAAGCCGACATCACCCTGCTGGAATCGATGGCCAAGAACATCAAGGCCGCTTCGCTGTGCGGCCTCGGCCAGACGGCGCCCAACCCCGTTCTCAGCACGCTCAGGTATTTCCGCGACGAATACGAAGCCCACATCAAGGAAAAACGCTGCCCGGCCGGCGCCTGCACCGCCCTGTCCGGCTACAGCATCACCGAGCTTTGCAAAGGCTGCGGCCTGTGCAAGAAGTCGTGCCCGGTTGAGGCTATCAGCGGCGAACTCAAGGGCCGTCACGTTATCGATTCGGCCATCTGTATCAAGTGCGGCGCCTGCATGACCAAGTGCCCGTTCAAGGCCATCATCAAGGGTTAACCTAGGTAGAAGGAGTGTGACACCATGGAAATGGTCAATATAACCATCGACGGCCAGAAGATTCAGGTGCCGAAAAAGGCCACTGTTCTTGAAGCCGCTCAGTCAGCCGGCGTGAAGATCCCCACCCTGTGCTACCACCCCGAACTGAGGCCTGAAGGCGCCTGCCGCGTCTGCATGGTCGAGGTCGAGGGGGCCCGTAGCCTGGTAGCCTCCTGCGTCTATCCCGTCAACGAAGGCATGGTGGTGCGCACCAATACCGCGGCGGTGCGGGAAGCCCGCAAAATGGTGGTCGAGCTGCTTTTGGCCAACCATCCGCCCGATTGCTTCTCCTGCCAGCGCAACCTCAACTGCGAACTGCAGTCCATCGCCGCCGACCTTGGCATCCGCGACATTCGCTTCGAAGGCGAGCGCAAAGATATTCCGCTGGACGAGAATAATCCCTCGCTGGTACGGGACCAGAACAAGTGTATCCTCTGCGGCCGCTGCATCCGCGCCTGCAGCGAGCGCCAGGGCGTCCACGTATACAGCTTCGTGAACCGTGGCTTCAATACCACTGTCGCTCCCGCCTTCCAGCTCGGCCTGGATGAAGCGCCCTGCACCTTCTGCGGCCAGTGCGCCACCGTCTGCCCTACGGCGGCCATCGTCGAAAAGGATGATACCGGCGCGGTGTGGAAAGCCCTCAGCGATCCCAAGAAACATGTCGTCGTCCAGACCGCCCCGGCGACGCGGGTCGCTCTCGGCGAGGCCCTCGGCATGGGCCCCGGCAGCGTTGTCACCGGTAAAATGGTGGCCGCCCTGCGCCGGCTCGGTTTCGATAAGGTCTTCGACACCGACTTTACGGCCGACCTCACCATCCTTGAGGAAGGCAACGAGTTCATCGAGCGCCTGACCAAAGGCGGCAAGCTGCCGCTGATAACCTCCTGCAGCCCGGGCTGGGTCAACTTCATCGAAATCATGTACCCCGACCTTCTCGACCATCTGTCCACCGCCAAGTCGCCGCAGCAGATGTTCGGCGCCCTGGTCAAGACCTACTATGCCGAAAAGGCCGGCATTGATCCCAAGGATATCGTCAGCGTATCGATAATGCCCTGCACGGCCAAGAAATACGAGTGCACCCGGCCGGAGATGAAGTCCAGCGGCTACCAGGACGTCGACTATGTCCTGACCACCCGCGAGCTTGGCCGGATGATCCGGGAAGCTGGCCTCGATTTCGACAAACTGCCGAAAGAAGAGTACGACGCGCCTCTTGGCATATCCACCGGCGCCGGTGTTATCTTCGGCGCAACCGGCGGCGTTATGGAAGCGGCTCTGCGTACGGTGGCCGAAGTCGTCACCGGCAAGCCTCTCGGCTGCATCGACTTCCACGATGTCCGCGGCCTTACCGGCATCAAGGAAGCCGTGGTTCCGGTCGGCGACCTCAAAGTCAAGGTGGCGGTGGCCCACACCCTGGCCAACGCCCGCGAGATGCTCGAGAAAATCCGCGCCGGCAAAGCCGACTATCACTTTATCGAAGTCATGGCCTGCCCTGGCGGCTGCATCGGCGGCGGCGGCCAGCCCTTCCCGGTATGCGCCGAGACCCGCCAGGCCCGGGTGAACGCCATCTACGAATGCGACTCCTGCATGACCCTCCGCAAATCCCACGAAAATCCGGCCGTCAAGGAGCTGTACGACACCTGGCTGGGCAAACCGCTGGGCGAGAAATCCCACAAACTTCTCCATACCCATTATCACCCGCAGCACAGAGGCTAACAGCCACAAAAACCGGGAGCGCAAGCTCCCGGTTTTTTTTCTACGGCGGCGAAAGCGATAATATGCTTTACTAACATGATCCGAGAAGGTGAAGGGTCCGATGGCGCTAAAACAAATCGACCCCGATGTGCTGGCCCTGCTTGCGGCCCTGATAGCCGCAGACCTTACTAAGGGAATGGATATTGAGGAACAAAACGTCTTCGGCAATTTTATCGTTGCCGTAGGCAGCATAATACTTACAATGGCCGCCGCCGCGGAAGCCCAGAAAAAGGCCCAGGAAGAAGCTAAGGCCAAGGCTGACGAGGCGAAAAAAGCCCAGGAAGAGGCGAAAACCAAGGCCGGCGAGGCAAAAAAACCCCAAGAAGAGGCGAAAACCAAGGCCGGCGAGGCCCCCAAAACCGGGGCGGCCGCCGGCGAAAAAACGTCGGCGAAACCGGCCAAGGCGGATGAAGAACCTGATGTATTGATCGGCCGGGAGGAGTACGCTGGCCTTCGCCGTGAACAGGCCGCCCTCCGCCGGCGGCTGGATGAACTTGAGCGGCTGGTGGCGGCTCAAGTCGACCCGAAGAAATGACCTGGCAAACAAGTAGACAAGAAATACAAATTTGGCTATAATAGTAAAACATAAATGAATAGCTATCCCGACATTGTGAAATTTTATAAAAAGTGGCGGCGAAGGACGCCGCCGGCAGCAGGATTTAGCCGGCGGACCGCGGAAAGTTATCACCACTGACTAACCATACAGGAGGGCTCGGCGTGAAGGACCATATCGTCATCTCCAAAGCAACGATAGACCGGCTGCCGTTAT
>JAEZLU010000274.1 GCA_023415075.1 Bacillota bacterium | reverse complement strand
TTCTGCCGTTCAATACTATGGGCAATATAATTTTCCTCGGTACCGGTTTTTACACCGTGAGCGAACAGCTCAAGGCCTCGCTCATTCTGGGGGCAATAATCTGGGGCCTGTGGATCATCACCGCCCTCACCTGGTGGAAGATCATCGGCCTTACTTGATCTCAGCGGCGATATAGATAAAGCCTTCCGCGGCACGCGGAAGGCTTTTTGCTTTGTCAGTGTTTCCAGGTTATCAGGCGGCGCTCCAGCCGCTCGAGCAGAAAGTTGAACAGCAGCCCCAGGAGCGAAAGGGTCAGGATACCGGCCATGAGCTTGGTTGTCAGCATCAGGTCGCCGTAGTGAAGGATCATCGCGCCGATACCTTCTTTGGCGGCGATCATCTCGGCGGCAATCAAAAGGAGCAGGGCCGTACCGGCTGCCAGCTTAAGGCCGGCGAAGATGACCGGCAGCGCTCCTGGCAGGATGACCTTGCGGATGATGCTGCCGCGGCTGGCTTTGAAGCTTACGGCCACTTTTATCAGCAGCGGGTCGACGCCTTTGACGCCCGAGTAGGTGTTGATGACGACCGGGAAGAAAACCCCCAGGGCAATGATGGTCACTTTCGAGACTTCGCCGATGCCCAGCCAGAGGATGATGAGCGGCAGCAGGGCCAGCTTGGGGATGGGATAGAGCGAATAGATAAGCGGGTTGCCGGCGGCTTCGGCCAGCCGGGAAAAGCCGAGAATGAGGCCGATGGCGATGCCCAGGCCGCCGCCGACCGCGAAACCGGCGGCGATGCGGAACAGGCTGGCCTGCAGGTTGGTGATGAGTTCGCCGCTTTTGACCATTTCCCAGCCGGTTGCCAGGATGGCCGACGGCGCTGGCAGAAAGATTTCGAGCACCAGGCCGCTGCGGCAGACGGCCTCCCAGCAGACGATCAGGCCGAAGACGACGGCGGCCGAAACCCAGCGGGGCGCGGGTGTATCCAAAAGGGCCAGGCGATTGACGACCTCGCGCTTACTGTTCATGCTTCTTCCCTCTCTTCCAGCGCGTCGCGGGCGTCCTGGCGGATAAGCCGCCATATCTGGTCGCTGTAGGCGTTGCATTCTGTGAGATACTCGCGGCCGTCGCGGCCGAACCGCGGCAGGTCGATGGCCACGGTGCTGATTATCCGCCCGGGCCGGCGGGACAGAACCACCACCCGGTCGGCCAGGTACACCGCCTCGGCGATGTTGTGGGTGACGTACAGGGTGGTGAGGCGGGTCTTGTCCCAGATGCGCAGAAGTTCTTCCTGCATCAGGGTGCGGGTCTGGGCGTCAAGGGCTGAGAAGGGCTCGTCCATTAGGAGGAGGTCGGGGCGGACGGCAAGGGCCCTGGCAATGCCGACCCGCTGGCGCATGCCGCCGGAAAGCTGATGCGGCAAGGCCTGTTCGAAGCCGGCCAGGCCGACCATGGCCATGTATTCGGCAACCCGCTCGCTCTTTTCCCGATCTTCCAGGCTCGCCTCCTCAAGGCCGAAGGCGATGTTGGCGGCCACTGTCCGCCAGGGGAAGAGGCCGACGTCTTGGAAGACCATGCCGATGGCCGGTTCGCGCCCGGCAGGCAGCCCTTCGACGTAAATACGGCCGCTTGATGGGCTGAGCAGGCCGCCGACCATGCTGAGCAGGGTCGATTTGCCGCAGCCGCTGGGGCCGACGAGGACGACCAGCTCCTGCTCGCCGAGGGTCAGGCTAATGTTGTCCAGGGCCAGCAGGCGCTTGCCGTTGTGTTCAAATTCTTTTGTCACTTTGTCGACGACGATTTTCATGCTGCCATCCTCCGGCCGGGTACTGTTATTTGACTTCCTTGAGCGCCTCTTCCCAGACGGAGGTGTTGGCGACCTTGGCGGCGTCGACCGGTTTTTCGATCATCTTGTGCTTTAGGTACCAGTCGGCCTGGGTGCCGATGTCCTTACTGAGGAGTTTGCCGTCGCGGTCGATATAGGGCAAACCGGCCTTGACCTCGTCGACCGGTGCGCCGGTGTATTTGGCGATGATGCCGACGACTTCGTCATAGTTGGCGCCGGGTGCCGGCTTGCCGCCTTTTTGCACAAGAGCGGCATCGAAGTAGTAGCGGCAGGCCTTAATGTAGGCTTTCATGAAGCGCAGGCCGCCGTCTTTGTCTTTCAACAGGTTGGGCGAATAGAAAATGCCGGAGGTCTGATAGTCGATGACATCGCCGACCTGGACGACCACTTTGCCGTAGCCGGCGGCGGCTACCTTGCCGATGTTGGGTTCGTTCAGAATGGCGGCGTCGATCTGGCCGCTCTGAAGGCTGGCCATGATGGCACTGAGTTTGGTAAGCGGCACAAGTTCAACGTCGGCCAGGGTCAGGCCCTTCTCCTCCAGCAGGCGGCCGATCATGTAGTGGTAGGTCGAGCCGATCTGGGTAATGCCGATGCGTTTGCCCTTGAGGTCTTCAATCCTGCGGACGCCTTTGTCCCACAGCCCGCTGCGAACCATGACGGCCGAAGAGGAGTATCCCTTCTGCTCGCGCCCCTTGTCGGCGACGATCGACAGCGTCTGGCCGCCGGCCACCATGTTGAACAGGCTGGCGGTTATGCCGGTGGCGCCGACGTCGATTTTATTGGCGGCGGTGGCCACAGCTATCGGCTGGGCGGCTTCGAACCACTGGACGACGATGTCAAGGCCCTGTTCTTTGAAGAAGCCCTTTTCTAGAGCAATGAACAGGGGCGCTGAACTGGTAAGCTTCAGGATGCCGACGGAAATTTTCTTAGCCGGCGCCTTGTCGCCGGCCGCCGGCCCTTGGCCGCCGCAGCCGCCTGCCAGGACGGCCAGCGCCAGCACGGCCGCCAGGAAAATCGCCAGGATTTTTCTCTGCTTTTTCATAGTATCCTCGCCTCTCTTTTCAGCCAAATATCTCTTCGCTTCCCAATATTTCCTTTGTGGTCCGCGGTTAGCTTTTCCGCAGCACCGGGTAGGAGCCGAAATTCTTGAACCAGAGCGCCTGGGACCGGATGGCCTCGCAGGCTTCGCTCACCGGCCGGTCGGCCAGGCTGCCCTGGACGTCGATGAAGAAGATGTAGACCCCGAGACCGGTGCGGGCCGGGCGGGATTCGATCCGGGTAAGGTTGACGCCCCGGCCGGCAAATTCGCTCAGTACCTCGCACAGGCTCCCCGGCCGCTGGCCGTTGATCTGGAAGGCCAGCGAGGTCTTCCACTCGCCCGCTCCGGCGACCGCCGCCTGCCGCCGCAGGACGACAAAGCGGGTATAGTTGGCGCCGTCGTCCTGAATCGGCCCGGCGGCGACCGTCAGGCCGTACATCTTCCCGGCCGTGGCGCTGGCGACGGCAGCGCTGCCGTCAGCCGCCAAGGACACCAAACGGGCGGCTTCGGCCGTGCTGTCGACTACCTTCTGCTC
>JAEZLU010000270.1 GCA_023415075.1 Bacillota bacterium | reverse complement strand
TAGGAGGCGATACAATATGTTGATTGCCATTGGCAGCGACCACGGCGGCTTTCGTCTGAAGGAAGATATCAGGGCGTTCCTGCAGGAGCAAGGTTACGAGTTCCGCGATTTCGGCACGAATTCGACCGAGTCGGTCGACTACCCCGACTTCGCCCGGGCGGTGGCCCAGGCGGTGGCCGGCGGCGAGTGCCAGCGCGGAATTCTAATATGCGGTACCGGCGTGGGTATCTCGATTGCCGCCAACAAGGTCAAGGGCATCCGCGCCGCCCTCTGCACCGACGAATATACGGCCCAGATGTCGCGTGAGCACAACGACGCCAATATCCTGGCCCTCGGCGAACGGGTGACCGGCTTCGGCCTGGCCCGGTCGATCGTCGCCAAGTGGCTGACGACCGAGTTTGCCGGCGGCCGCCATTCTAAGCGGGTTTGCAAGATCGCCGATCTCGAAGCTTAGACGGAAGGTGACGATGGCTGAATGGATAACGCGCTGACCGAAATCAAGCGGCAGACGGCGGCGGCGGTAACCGAGCTGCTGGCTCAGGCCAAACTGAAAGAGGGTCAAATCCTGGTCGTCGGTTGCAGCACCAGCGAGGTTAAGGGTGCCAAGATGGGGACGGCCGGCTCGGAAGAGGTGGGCGGTGCCATCCTGGCGGCGCTGAGGGAAGCTTGCGCCGACGCCGGCGTCTATCTGGCGGTGCAGTGCTGCGAGCATCTCAACCGGGCACTGGTGGTCGAGCGGCCGGTTCAGGAAGCCTATAACCTCGACGAGGTGAGCGTCGTGCCGGTCGCCAAGGCCGGCGGCTCGCTGGCCGCCCGGGCGATGCGCGAGTTTGCGGCGCCGGCGGTGGTCGAGACCATCAAGGCCCATGCCGGCCTCGATATTGGCGGCACGCTGATCGGCATGCATCTGCGCCGGGTGGCGGTGCCGCTGCGGCTTAGCGAGCGGACGATCGGCCAGGCGGCGGTTACGGCGGCCCGGACCCGGCCGCCGCTTATCGGCGGCGAACGGGCGAAGTACACATTTCCGGCCTGCGAATGACAGGGGATACTGCACTCATTGCATTTAATAAGATTTTAGGAGGAGATTTATGAACGTACTTGCATCCTTCGACCCGGAATTGGCGCGGGCCATTGACCTGGAACGCCAGCGTCAGCAGAACAAGATCGAACTCATAGCATCGGAAAACTTCGTGTCCAAGGCGGTTCTTCAGGCCCAGGGCTCGGTTCTGACCAACAAGTACGCCGAAGGGTACCCCGGCCATCGCTATTATGGCGGCTGCGAGTACGTCGATATCGTCGAAACGCTGGCCATCGAACGGGCCAAGAAGCTGTTCGGGGCCGAACACGCCAACGTCCAGCCCCACTCGGGGGCTCAGGCGAATACGGCAGTGTATTTCGCCTTTTTGCAGCCGGGCGACACCATCCTGGGGATGAACCTGGCCCATGGCGGCCATCTGACCCACGGCAGCCCGGTGAATATTTCCGGCAAGTATTTCAAGGTTGTCCCCTATCATGTGGATGCCGACAGCCACCGGATAAACTATGACGAGGTGCGGCGCCTGGCCCTCGAGCATAAGCCGAAAATGCTGGTGGCCGGGGCCAGCGCTTATCCGCGGATCATCGATTTCGAAAAGATGGGGGCGATCGCCCGCGAAGCCGGGGCCCTGCTGATGGTCGATATGGCCCACATCGCCGGCCTGGTGGCCGCCGGGCAGCATCCGTCGCCGGTGCCCCATGCCGATATCGTGACAACTACCACCCATAAGACGTTGCGTGGGCCGCGGGGCGGGCTTATCCTCTGCCGCGCCGAGCATGCCAAGGCCATCGACAAGGCCATTTTCCCCGGCACCCAGGGCGGGCCGCTGATGCATGTTGTCGCCGCCAAGGCGGTGGCGCTCAAAGAGGCGCTGGGTGAAGAGTTCATAAACTATCAGACCCAGATCGTGAAAAACGCCAAGGTGCTGGCCGAGAAGCTGATAAGTGAAGGCTTTACGCTGGTGTCGGGCGGCACCGACAACCATCTTATGCTGATCGACCTCCGCAACAAGAAGCTGACCGGCAAGCATGCCGAAAAACTGCTGGACGATGTTGGCGTGACGGTCAACAAGAACGCCATCCCCTTCGATCCCGAGAGCCCTTTCGTCACCAGCGGCATCCGTATCGGCACGCCGGCGGCGACGTCCCGCGGCATGCAGGAGAACGCCATGCTGGTAATAGGCGAGATCATCGCCCTGACGCTGAACAACCCCGATGATACGATGGCCAAGATCAAGGCTGCCGGCCTGGTGGCCAAGCTGTGCCAGCAGCACCCGCTCTACGCCGATCTGGGGTAGTTGCCGTAAGGCATAATATAGAGATGGGAGAGTGGAGCATGCAGATTAGAATCATCGATCACCCCCTTATTCAGCACAAGCTGACGCTTATTCGCGATATTAAGACCGGGCCGAAGGAGTTTCGCGAGCTCTTGGAGGAGATCGCCATGCTGATGGCCTACGAGATCACCCGCAATTTGCCCCTGGCCGAAACCGAGATCGAGACGCCGGTAGCCAAATGCCGCTGCAAGGTGCTGAGCGGCAAAAAGCTGGCAGTGGTGCCAATCCTGCGGGCCGGCCTCGGCATGGTGAGCGGCGTGGTCCGGCTGATTCCGGCCGCCAAGGTCGGTCATATCGGCGTGTACCGCGACCCATCCACCCTGAAACCGGTGGAATACTACTGCAAGCTGCCTACCGACATCGACGACCGGGAAATCGTCGTGATCGATCCGATGCTGGCGACCGGCGGCTCGGCGGCGGCGGCCATCGATATGATCAAGAAGCGGGGCGGCCGGACGATCAAGCTGATGTGCCTGGTG
>JAEZLU010000236.1 GCA_023415075.1 Bacillota bacterium | reverse complement strand
CTTTTCTGGAAGTAGATGCCGATCGATACCCCTTTAGCGGCGCAGAGGAAGCTGTCCTTCTGGCAGATGAGAGTGCCGCCGGCCTGCGACAGGCGCACCGGGATGATATTGCCGGGGAAGGGGGCGGCAAAGGCCACCTTGGCTTTGCCTGAACCGCGGTGGGTGAAGACGGTGATGAACAGGCTCTCGCCGGTGAGGATACGCTTGCCGGCGCCCATGAGCTTGTCGAAGAAGCTGCCCTGGCTTCTGGCCGAGCCGTCACCGAAGATGGTGTCCATATTGACGGAGCTGTCCTTGTACATCATGGCGCCGGCCTCGGCCACCGCGCTCTCTCCCGGGTCGAGCTCGATTTCGACGAACTGCATTTCCGTGCCGAAGACCTTGTAGTCGATTTCGTCGGCCCGGCCGCCGGGGCAGGGAGGCGGCACGGGGATGGCCGGCGGACCACCGGCGCCGGTAAGTTCGGCCAGCCTGGCGATCGGTACCCATTCGGCAAAACCTTCGCGCCAGGCCAAACCGTCCGAGTTTTTGCGGGCGTGTTCGCGGGCCTGGGCGTCGTCCAGCGGCCCCAGGCGCTCGCCGCCGTAACTCAGATACCAGTTCATCTCATTTTCTCCTCGCCTTCATGATTACTCGTTTACATACAGCCGAGGCACGCGGGCGCTGACGGCGCAGGCCAGCTCGTAGTTGATGGTGCCGGCAAGGTCGGCCAGCTCGGTGAGGGTGATTTCCCCGCCGCCCTGACGGCCGAATAGGACAGCTTCGTCGCCGACGGTGGCGTCGCCCTCCGGCCCCAGGTCGACGATTATCTGGTCCATGCACACTCGGCCGACCACCGGCCGCCGTTTGCCGCCGATAAGGACGGCCGCCTTGTTGGACAGGTGGCGGCTGTACCCGTCGGCGTAGCCCACCGGCAGAGTGGCCAGGAAGCTGGTCCGTTCGGTCCTGAAAGTGCAGCCGTAGCTGACGGCCGTGCCGGCGGGAACTTCCTTTATGTAGGCGATCCGGGTCTTGAACTGCATGGCTGGCCTGAGGTCGAGCGAGCGCTGCATTTCGTGGGACGGCGGCAGGCCGTACAGGATGATGCCGGGCCTTACGGTGTTGAAACGGCCCTGCGGCAGGTCGATGAGGGTGGCGCTGTTGGCGGCCGAGATATAGGTAAGCTTGACCTGGGCGGTCAGACTGTCCACCGCTTTCTTGAAGATTTCGAGCTGGCGGTTGGCATACGTTTTGTCGGCCGCATCGGCGGTCGCCAGATGGGTGAAGACGCCGATGAGTTCGACCCCGGGGCTGGCCTTGATATACTGGCGGAAATCCTCAATCTGGCTTGGAAAGACGCCGATCCGGCCCATGCCGGTATCGACCTTCAGGGCGATCTGGCAGCGGCGGCCCTGGTCACGGGCGGCGGCTGCCAGAGCCCGGATGCTGTCTTTGGTGGCGACCGCCGGCATAAGGTGGTGCTCGACAACTAGCTTGGCCTGCTCCGGCAGGGTCAGCCCGAGGACGAGGATAGGCACGGCCAGGCCGGCGGCCCGCAGCTCGGCTCCCTCTTCGGGGATGGCTACCGCCAGGCAGTCGGCGCCGGCTTCCAGGGCCGCCCGGCTCACTTTGACGGCTCCGTGGCCGTAGGCGTTGGCTTTGACCACGGCCATCAGCCGGACGGACGGGCCGACAGCCGCCCGGAACTGGCGGATGTTGTGGCGGATGGCCGCCAGGTCGATTTCGGCATAGGTCGGTCTCATATAATAGCCTTAACCCCTTTCGTCATTGGTGATACTGAGGCCGTATTTCCGCAGCTTTTTGAGCACGGCGGTGTGGGACAGGCCGAGGGCGGCGCCTACCCGCCGCGAGGTCCGGTGTTTGGCCAGCGCCCGGGCCAGCAGCTCTTTTTCCACTTCGGCCAGAGCTTCCTCCAGCGGCCGGTCGGTGGTTTCGGTCCAGCGCGGCGTCGGTGTGCGGCCCTGGTCGAGGATAATATGGTCGCTGAGGATGAGCCGGCCGCCGACGATGTTAAAGGCCCGCTCCATCACGTTTTCCAGTTCGCGGATATTGCCCGGCCAGTGGTAACGGGCCAGCTTGGCGACGGCGGTATCGCTCATGGCGCTGACCGGTTTCTGCAATTTGGCGGCGAACCGCTCCAGGAAATGCTTGGCCAGCAGGGTGATGTCGTCCTGGCGTTCGCGCAGGGGCGGCAGGAACAGCGGGATAACATTCAGGCGGTAGTAGAGGTCCTCGCGGAAGGTACCCTTGGCGATCATATCTTCAAGGTTGCGGTTGGTGGCCGCCAGGATGCGGACATTGACCGGGATTTCCCGGGTGCCGCCGACCCGGCGGACCTTGCCGTCCTGGAGCACCCGCAGCAGTTTGACCTGCAGGTGGGAAGAGAGTTCGCCGATTTCGTCGAGGAACAGGGTACCGTTGTTGGCGAATTCGAAAAGGCCCTGTTTGCCGCCTTTGACGGCGCCGGTGAAGGCTCCCTCCTCGTAGCCGAACAGCTCGCTCTCCAGCAGGGTGTCGGGGATGGCGGCGCAGTTGAGGGGCACGAAAACTTTGCCGGCGCGGGGGGAGGCGGCGTGGATGGCCCGGGCGAACAGCTCTTTGCCGGTGCCGGTCTCGCCGCGAATTAGCACGGTTGAGTCGCCGCGGGCGATGGTTTTGGCCATAGTCACCACCCGTCGCATGGCATCGCTTACATAGAGAATTTCGTCGAAGGTGAAGGTCAGCTGGCCGGTGACGGTATACACGAGAGCCCGCACGTCGCTTATGTCCTTGAGCACGGCGACGGCGCCGATCACTCGGCCCCGCTGGTCGAGGATCGGCCGGCCGCTGGCCAGGTAATGGCTCTTCGTCCGTTCGAGGAGGATTTCCCGGTTGTTGTAGACAGCACCGGTCTTCAGCGTCTCCAGAAGCGGCAGGCCGGGCGACAGTTCGTTGAGCGGCCGGCCGATAACTTCGTCGTACGGCAGGCGAATGATCTTTTCGGCCGCCGGGTTGTAGTGGGTCACCAGGCCTTCGCGGTTGATGGCGATTATGCCCTCGCCTACCGAGGCCAGCACGGCTTTGATCGCCTCGGCTTTCACCTGGTGGGGCATCAGGTCGATTTCCTGGACGCCGATAACCTGGGGGATGCTCCTGAGGGCATCGATGACGTAATCCTTATCGGCCGGCGAAGTCACCTCGGTTTCGACATAGGCGGTGTTCAGTTCGACCTCCATGGCCAGGATGTTGAAGCGGCGGGCGGCCAGTATCTGGGATATGTCCAGCACCAGGCCGACCCGGTCGATATTGGGGATCTTCAGGCGCAAAAGCTGCATCGCCGTCCTCTTTCCGCTGGGAAAATAGCTAACAAACTTTTACATACTCAGTTAAACGCCGCCGGCCATAATCCTTTACCCGGGTACAACTTTTTTTGCCGGCGTGGTATACTAAAGGGAAATGGCAAGATAAGCCAAGAATTGACTGAGCGGGGAAGCTATGCATCTCAGAGAAGTAGGCGAGTTCGGTCTTATCGACCTGATAAAAGAAAATACCATCGTTGATCCGGCCAGCGTCGTCCTGGGGATCGGCGACGATGCCGCCGTATACCGGCCCGGGCCGGGAATGCTGGAGCTTTTGACCACCGACATGCTGGTCGAGAATGTCCATTTTTCCCTGTCTACCACCAGCCCCTGTCAGCTCGGCTACAAAGCGGTCGCCGTCAACCTCAGCGACATTGCCGCCATGGGCGGCCGGCCCCGCCAGGCCGTCGTTTCCCTCGGCCTGCCGCCGCGGCTGGCGGTCGAATATGTCATTGAGCTGTATAAAGGGATGAAAGAAATCTGCCGCGAGTTCGGCGTGAACATCGTCGGCGGCGACACCGTCTCCAGCCCGTCCGGGCTGGTGGTCAACGTCGCCGTCGTCGGCGAGGTGCCGCCGGCCGGGCTTCTTAGGCGTTCGGACGCCCGGCCCGGGGACGTGGTGGCCGTCACCGGCACCCTCGGCGACTCGGCCGCCGGCCTCGAGCTTTTGGCCACCGCCGACTGGCAGCAGCACGACTATGCCTGGCCGCTGGTCACCGCCCACCTGACACCCCGGCCGCGGCTGGACATCGGCCGGCAGTTGGCCGGCTGGGGCGCCAGCAGCGCCGACGACATCAGCGACGGCCTGGCCAGCGAGGCCAACGAAATAGCCCACGCCAGCAAGGTCGGCCTGCGGATTTTCGCCGACAGGATACCCCTTTCGCCGGCGATCCGCCAGGCGGCGGCTGCCGCCGGCCGCCGGCCGCTTGACTACGCCCTCTATGGCGGCGAAGACTTTCAGCTTATCTTCACCCTCAGCCAAGAGGCCTGGGCCGGCCTGCCAGCTGGCGCCGGCCGGCTGACCGCGGTCGGTGAGGTCACCGGGCGGGCCGGCGAGGTTGTCCTCGTCACCGATGCCGGCACCAGCCGCCTGGAGCCCAAGGGCTACAACCATTTCCGCTAGGAGGCGCCTATGTACTTTTTCACAAGCCGCGACCCGGCGGCGACGCGGGCCCTCGGCCAGACCATAGGCGAGCTGCTGGCCGCCGGCGACGTCATTTGCCTGGCCGGCGATCTCGGGGCCGGCAAGACCCTCCTGGTCCAGGGACTGGCCGCCGGCCTCGGCGTGACCGACGACGTAACCAGCCCGACCTTCACCATCCTCCAGGTGTATGACGGCGGCCACCTGCCGCTTTATCACTTCGATCTATACCGCCTGGACGACGCCAATCAGCTTGAGGATGTCGGCTTTACCGAATATACCGGCGGCCGGGGGGCTGCGGTCATCGAATGGGCCGACAAGTTCGCCGACGCCATGCCGGCCGACCGCCTGTGGGTCGAGCTGAGGCCGGGCCGCGGCGCCGACGAGCGGCTCATCGGCTTTGAGCCGGCCGGGGCCCGCTACCGCAAGCTTTGTGAGGAGTTGAAAAACCGTGCCGCTTTTGGCCCTTGATACCGCCACCCTGGTTTCCAGCGTGGCCCTGGCCAGCCGCGACCGCCTGCTGGCCGAGCTGACCCTCCAGGTCAGCAAAACCCATTCCGAGCGGCTCATGCCCAACATCGAGGAGCTGCTGTCCATGGCCGGCCTGGGCCGCCACGAGCTCGAAGCCGTCGCTGTAAGCATTGGTCCGGGGTCGTTCACCGGTCTTAGGATCGGCCTGGCCACCGCCAAAGCCCTGGCCTACGCTCTGAACATTCCCCTGGTGGGGGTGCCGACGCTGGCCGCCCTGGCCTACGGCTGCCCCGTGCCGGGCGCCTTATTGGCCCCGACAATGGACGCCCAGAAAGGCAACATCTACTTCGCCCTTTACCGCTGGCAGAACGGAGTTCTGGCCGAGATAGCCCCGCCGGGCTTCCGCGCCAGCGAAGCGGTAGCCGGCGAACTCGCCGCCAGCGGCGAGCCTGTGCTCATTCTCGGCGAGGCGGTCGAACTATACCCTGACACCTTCCAGCGGCCCGGCCTGTCGCTGGCTCCGGCCCACATCGCCATGCCGCGGGCCGCCAGCGTGGCCTTCCTGGGTTTTGACCTCTTGGCCGCCGGCGTCCGCCATGACGTCATGGGCCTTGAACCACTATATATAAGGCGCTCGGAAGCGGAGGAACTATGGGAGAAACGCCACAGCGAATGCCGGCCGTCATAACCATCCGCCCGATGACGCTCAGCGACATCGACGCCGTGCTGGCGGTCGAATTATTATCCTTCATTACCCCCTGGTCCCGCGACGCCTTCGTCGCCGAGGCCGGCGACAACGACCTGGCTGTGTACCTCGTGCTCGAGGGCGACGGGCAGGTCATCGGTTATGCCGGCATGTGGGTCATCCTCGATGAAGCCCACGTCACCAACGTTGCCGTTCTGCCGGCCTGCCGCGGCCAAGGCCTCGGCGAGCGCCTGATGCGGGCCCTTATCGACAAAGCCCGCGGCCGGGGCGCCTGCCGGATGACGCTGGAAGTCCGGCCATCCAACACTGCCGCCCTTGGCCTTTACGGCAAACTCGGCTTTGCCCCCTGCGGCCTCAGGCCGCGCTACTACAGCGAGACCGGCGAAGACGCCGTCATCATGTGGCTGGACAAGCTGTAGGCAAAAAAAAGAGCCACAGGGTGTGGCTCAAGGGGTGATTGTAGTATAGACTATGCTGGCACCCCCGCTGCTGCCACAACGGGCGAAAAATGGAAAAAGGCGGCCGAAGCCGCCTCTCGCCGAATCTATTTAGCTCAGAGTCGATTCATACTGCTCAATCATTTTGCGGACCATGTGGCCGCCGACCCGGCCGCAGTCAGCGGAGGTCATGGTGTTCCAGCCCTGGGAGCGAACGCGCTCGGCGATACCCAGCTCGGAAGCGATTTCGAACTTCATTGAGTCAAGAGCGTTCTCAGCGGCAGGATTTACGGGTTTTCTCGAGCGTGCCATCAAAAATCCCCCCTTTCCGGGCAAGCTTGATTAAATGCCCATTACTATTTTGCACTTTTATTTTTTGCGGATACGTTGAAAAAATTACTAGCAAAAGGAGCGACCCGCCTGTGGCCCTTATTCTAGGCCTGGAGACAAGCTGCGATGAAACCTCGGCCGCCGTTGTCGCCGACGGCAGGACAGTCCTGGCCAACATCATATCCTCGCAGGTCGACTTTCATCAGCGCTACGGCGGTGTCGTACCTGAGATTGCTTCCCGCAAACACATCGAGCAGGTCATTCCGGTTGTCGACGCCGCCTTAGCCGAGGCCGGCGTCCGCCTGGCCGACCTTGACGCCATCGGCGTAACCTACGGCCCCGGGCTGGTAGGCGCTCTCCTGGTAGGGGTAGCGGCCGGCAAAGCGCTGGCCTTCGCCGCCGGCAAAAAACTCGTCGGCGTCAACCATCTCGAAGGCCATGTATTCGCCAACTTCCTGGCCCATCCCGAGCTTGAGCCGCCGTTTGTCGCCCTCATAGTGTCCGGCGGCCATACCTCGCTGGTCGAACTAGCCGGCTACAACGAATTTCGCCTCCTCGGCCAGACCCGCGACGACGCGGCCGGCGAGGCCTTCGACAAAATCGCCCGCGTCATGGGGCTACCCTATCCCGGCGGCCCTGAGATCGAGCGGCTGGCGGCGGCCGGCGACCCGGCGGCCATCGCTTTTCCGCGGGCCCTGGGCGGGGCTGGTTACGAGTTTTCCTTCAGTGGCCTGAAATCGTCTGTACTCAACCATCTAAACGCCGCCCGCCAGCGGGGCGAGGCGGTTAATACGGCCGATGTCGCCGCCAGCTTCCAGGCCGCCGTCATCGACGTGCTGGCCCTCAAAACCGTGCAGGCCGCCCTGGCGGTCGGCGTCGACAAGGTTGTCCTCGCCGGCGGCGTCGCCGCCAACAACCGTCTGCGGCAGGAACTGGCCGGCCGCCTTGCCGAAAAAGGCCTCAGCCTTTACTATCCGCCGCCTGTCTATTGCACCGACAACGCCGCCATGATAGCCGGCCGGGCGTTCTATAAGCACCGGGCCGGTCTTTGGGCCGGGCTGGATCTCAACGCCATACCCTCACTGCAATTGGGGAAAACAGACTGCTAATGTGGAAAAAGAATTGCTGGACAACTGTGGATAATGTGGGCTTTTTGCATAAAAATAGCGAAATAGCTGCCGGATGTCTGTGGATAACCCTGTTGATAGTGTGGATAACTCCGGGATGACTTGTTGGTCAGCGATAAAATCCAGTTTTTTTAGCGAACAAAGCTGCAAAATGTCCACCCCTATCGGCGCATTTGTCTGTTTTTGATTATTATGGCCAATATCTCGCCGTTATCGTCGTCTTGCGCCGTCGCACTCCGGACGGCTCTTTTTTATTAAATGCCCAGTCAACAAGGAATTTTGCCTGCCGGAGTTGAATATTATCAAACTTAAGCACGGCAGGAGGTAATATATGGGGATAGTTGGCGACGTCTGCCGCAAGACGACCGCTCTCACCGCGAACCAGATAGAGTTCCTGGAAATCGCCGTAAGTGTGCTGCAAATGGCGGCCGACCTTGCCCACGCCCAGGTAACCGTTTATGCCCGGGCGCGGGAGGAAAATATGCTGGTCATTGCCGCCCAGGCCAAACCCCATACCAGCCTGGTCCAATATAAGCCCAACCTGCTCGGCACCACCGTCGGCGCCGCCGAGGAACCGCTCATCTGGCGCACCCTGTCGGCCGGCGAGCCTATCAGCGGCCAGCGGGAATGGGCGCTCGGCATGGAAGCTCTGGCCATGCAGACCTTTCCGGTAACCGATGCCGGCGGCCGGACGATTGCTGCCGTAAGCTTCGAGTTCAGCGTTGAGGACGCGGCGGCAGGCGACTACGCTATTCTGGCCGAAACCGCCTACCTGCTTTTCACATCGCAGCGGGCGCCGGTTACCGGTCCGATCTACCGGCCGCTGTCGGCCCGCGACGGTATTATCATTCTCGACGGCCATGGGCAAATTATATACGCCAACGCCGCCGCCACAAGCATTTACAAGATTTTCGGCGTCGGCCGGATAATCGGCCGCAAGGTATACGACCGCCAGGTAAATATCCGCCTGGCCCAGAAGGCGGCCAACAGCCGCCAGCCCCAGGAAAGCGAAATGGAGGTAGGCAACATTATTTTGGCCCAGCGGGCCATCCCGATTGTCCAGGCCGGCGTTACCGTCAGGACAATCCTTGTTGTCGCCGACATAACCGAAATAAAGAAGAAAGAAAAAGAACTTTTAATAAAATCGGCGGTCATCCAGGAAATCCACCACCGGGTGAAAAATAACCTTCAGACCATCGCCAGCCTGCTGCGACTTCAGGCCCGACGGACGAAATCGGCCGAAGTCAAGGAAGCCCTGCGGGAAAGCGTCAACCGCATTCTCAGCATCTCGGTCGTCCATGAATTTCTTTCCCAGCAGGACGCCGAAATAATCGACGTCGCCGAGGTCGCCAAGAACATCCTCGATCTGGTCATCGAAAACATGCTTGAACCGGACTTCAATATCCAGACGGTGTTCAACGGCGAAAAGACCGACCTGCCGTCCGATCAAGCCATCAGCGTGGCCCTGGCCATCAACGAGCTTGTGCAGAACTCGATTGAGCACGGCTTTGTCGGCCGCCGCGAAGGCGTCATCGGCGTCGACATCGTCGCTCGCAAAGACGCCTACCAGATCGAAATATGGGATAACGGCATTGGCCTGCCGGACGACTTTGCCCAGAAGGGCTCCAGCAGTCTGGGCCTGCAGATAATCCGCACCCTCATCGAAAACGACCTTGGCGGCCAGTTCCGCCTGTATTCCCAGAACGGCACCCACGCTGTCATCATCGTGCCGCGAACTACGGAGGGAGGCTAAGCCATGCAAGCACTGCAGATAGTAATCGCCGACAACGAATCGATCATCAGGATGGACCTGAAAGAACTCCTGGAAGAGGCCGGCCACACTGTCGTCGGCGAAGCGGCCGACGGCGTCAAGGCCATCGAGCTGGCCCGCCGCCACCACCCCGACCTCGTCATTATGGATATCAAGATGCCGGAAATGGACGGCATTACCGCCGCCAAGATAATCGCCAACGAAAAAATAGCCCCCGTCCTGCTCTTGACCGCCTTCAGCCAGAAGGAAATTGTCGAGAAGGCCAAGGATTCGGGCGTGCTGGCTTATCTGGTGAAACCGGTCAAGGAAGCCAACCTCTTCCCGGCGATCGAGATCGCCATGTCGCGCTGGCAGGAGTTTGCCGAGCTCGAACGGGAACTGGAGGAAGTCAAGAACTCGCTGGAAACCCGCAAAATGCTCGACCGGGCCAAGGGTATCCTGATGGATGCCCACGGCCTCAGCGAAGGAGAGGCTTATCGCCGTATCCAGCAGTACAGCATGGCCAAACGCAAATCGATCAGGGAAGTGGCGGAGGCTATAGTGAGCGCCGCCAAGAAAAAGTAGTTTTCAGGCTGTTGAAAAACTTCGCCTAGCGTTGT
>JAEZLU010000293.1 GCA_023415075.1 Bacillota bacterium | reverse complement strand
TTGGCAATATAAGGCGAGCCGTTACCGGCCCGCCTGAAGGGATCATCCTCTGCTTTTAGGCTACCGGTCTTTTCCTTTTTCCAGCTCAGCCAGACGGGTTTCCATTGCTTGCATTTTTTTGAGCAGTTCCGGCATTTTGCGCATGCCGGCCTCGGCCCTGAGCCACTCTCTATGGGGCCGGGCCGGAAACCCGGCATAGAAGGAGTTGGCCGGCACGTCGCTGGCCGCCCCGGCCCGCCCGGCAAAGGTGCAGTTGTCGCCGATCGTTATATGGCCGACTGCCCCGCTCTGGCCGGCGAAGGTAACGTTGTTGCCGACCTTGGTGCTGCCGGCGATACCGGTGAAGGCTACCAGGAAACAGTTTTCACCGATTACTACGTTATGGGCGAGGTGGACAAGGTTGTCGATCTTGGTGCCCCGCCTGACTATCGTCGATCCGGTGGTGGCCCGATCGATAGACGCGTTGGCGCCTATTTCGACATCATCCTCAATGACGACGTTGCCGACCTGCGGTACCTTGTGATGGCGCCCGCCGACGGTTACAAAGCCAAAGCCGTCACTGCCGACCACGGCCCCGCTCTGGACAATTACCCGTGAGCCCAACCGGCAGGCGGCGTTCACCGTGACATTCGGGTAGAGGATGCTGTCACCGCCCACCGTCGCGCCCCGGCCGACATAGCAGTGGGGATAGATGACGACGTTGTCGCCGATCACGGCGTCGTCGGCGATCACAGCACAGGCCATAATGGCAACATTTTGTCCCAGCCGGACATTCCGGCCGACGACGGCGGCCGGGTGGACGCCCCGCTCAACTTGCGGCGGCGGCGTAAATATTTCCAGCACCTTGGTGAAGGCTATCCGCGGATTGGCTACTCTGATCGCCGGCTTGGGAAAGTCGGTAACGTCGGCGGGGACTATCACTGCCGCCGCTTTCGAGCCGGCGGCCTTTTCGATATGCGGCGGCACGGCGAAGGTAATGTCGGCCGGACCGGCGTCTTCGATATTGGTGACGCCGTCGATCGTCGGATTACCCTCGCCGAGCACTTCGCCTTCCACCAGGTCAGCTATTTCTCTGAGCGTCTTGCTCACAGGCAACACTCCCATATGCTTCTATAGAGATTTGGCCAAAAGTTTTTGATATAACTTTTGGCCAAACGCCTACTGCATTTTCTTCAACACGTCGTCAGTTATATCGACGCCGCCCTGAGCTACACTGTTTTTGTAAATGACAACACCTAGTTTCTTCTCTGTGGACACTTGCTCCAGCGCCTGCTTGATGCTTGCGTCAACCTGGCTTTCCAGCTCCTGCTTCATTTTCAGAAAGTCGCCGTAGGCGGTTTCCTGGCGCTTCTGGAATTCGTCCTGGCTGAGACTGGCTTTATCCTTTTCTAGCTGCTCGCTTAATTCCTTGGCTTTGGTGTTAAGCTGCTCCTGCAGTTGTTTAACCTTGGCGCTTTCGCTCATAACCTTGTTCACGTCGAGAACCCCGACCGTGCTGGCCCCTGTCGAACAGCCGCCCAGCAGGAGAGCCAGCGCAAAGGCCGCTATAATTACAATCGCTACACCACGTTTTTGTCGCATAAGAATCCTCCAATCGTCGATTCGTGTCCGAAATTATTATACTCCGGAAGGCTACTTCTTAATCTCAGCAATAACCGCCGCCGTTATGTCGGTGGCGCTCACGTTGATTTTCACGTTGGCCAGCACCGCGTCGAGCTTCTGTTCGGCGGCTATCTTGGCCGTTTTGTCGCGGATATCGGCGATGATAAAATCCTGCAGGGCAGCTGCTTCCTGGCGCTTTGCCGCCAGTTCCCAGGCAACGTTACCCGCCTCGCTGGCCAGCGGCTGAACCGGCGTCATCCGGTCGGCCGCTTCGGCCTGCTGCTTATGAAGCCTTTCAGCCAGTTCGGTGTTCAGCTTGCCCCCGTAGGCCGCAAGTTCCTGTTGGCTCTGGGCCTGCTTGGTTGCCATTGTGGCGTTCATCTGCGCGGCCAGTTCCTGCTGACGGGCGGCCAGCTTGTCGGCTCGCTCCGCTTTCAGTTTGGCCAGTTCGGCTTCGGCGGCGGCCGCTTCCTCCTTGGAGAGCTGGACGGTTTTCAGCCGAAGTTGCAGGTTGAAGATTTGCCCTTGATATTCCTTGTCAAGTTCCTGGCCATATGCGTCCAGCGAAGCGTTGGCGGCTTGACGCTGCTTGTCCGCCTCGTCCGTCAGCCAGGTCCTCAGTTCGGTTTCCTTAGCTGCCATGCGGGCGTTGAATTCCTGTTCAGCCGCCTGCGCCGCTCCGTCCTTTGCCTGTGCTGCCGGCTGCATTCCTGGCGATTGGATACCTTGGGCTTTTTCGGCCTCGATGCGGGCCGCCAGGGCGGCGTAGTCCCGCTGCAGCCTCAGATAATCCGCATATTTGGGGTGGGCCTTCACCGCCTTGTCAAGGTCGATGACCGCGAGTTTTGCCGGGGTGGCTAACGGCGCGTCCTGAGTCTTTTGAGACCCACAGCCCGAAGCGGTCAGGAAAGCTAATACCAAGGCGGCGATTAGAGTAAGTCTGGTACCATTCCCCCACACCGAGCAACCCCTCCTTTTCGGAATAAAGAACCGAGCGCAGTATAACCGGCTCGGAAATAAGCAATTATTGTTTACTGGATGCCAAGTTTCTTCATCACGTCGCCAGTGATATCCTGGCCACCGTGAATCACCACGGCTG
>JAEZLU010000203.1 GCA_023415075.1 Bacillota bacterium | reverse complement strand
TGTGCACAAGGATCTGGTCTTTGGCCGCCGTTAGGGTGAGGGCGAGCGACGGCTGCATGTTGATGACGGCCGAGACGGCGCCGAAGAAGGCCGGCTCGAAAGCGAAGGTCCGGCAGATGTATATGGTGATCATTACGGCGATGCCTGTTTTGATTATGCGGGCGCCTATTCGCATGTTGCTTTCCTCCCGAGGGCTTAGTATTTACGGTTTTGCCGCCGGTAAGCCGGTGCCAGCCGACTGCAGCGGGCGATTGCCGGCGCGCTAAATTAAGACCCCGGCTTGGTCGCCTAGCCGGGGTTGGGGTGACTGGTCACGCGGTGATGTCGATTTTGTTGCCAAGGCCCGGCGGCGACACCGATTGCTGAAGCAGGGTTACGAGGTTCTGGCCGTCCTGGCTTAAGGTGTCGAGGGCTTTTTTCATGACCAGGAGGCCGGCGCCATCGTTGACAGTCCGCAGGGCCGAGGCCGTATTTACCGACAGGATATTCACGACGCACCTCCAGGAAAATTATGTCTGGTATTTTGATTCGCGGCGGCGGCGCCGAATTCCTTCCCGGGGCTTTTTCGCGAAAACTTCGGGTTGCGGCGTAAATCGCCGGGAAAAGGACCGAAAAGGTCAGCCAGGGCAGGTTACCGTCAAAATTTGGGAAATAACGGCGCTTGACAGCCCTTGCCGGCGAGTGGGCGAGACGTTATACTAGGGATACAATATTTTTATCGCGGAGGGCGCAATGACAAGAACGTTCACACTTTATACGGACCAGTTGCGACGGGTCATCGCCCGGGTGGAAGAAAACGCCAGGAAGAATCCGCTGGCCGCTACGGCGATCACCTTGGTGGTAGCCGATGACGACGAGTACCTCAAGCTTTTCCAGAAGGCCGGTCATGACTGGCTTTACCTCAATGAAGAAGAGTTTCACGAGGCGAAGTAGCCAGCGAGCTTCGGCAAAATGAAACGGCCGCGTTGTCCGGGAGTAGACCTGGACCGGGCCGTTTTTGTGTATGAAAGCGGTTATTTGTTTTGCCTGAGGTGCTGGGCGAGCATTTCCTTGGTTATCCAGTGAAAGTAGGATTCGCCGCAGCGATTGCAGCAAAACAGGTTCCAGCCTAAAACGAGTTCCCGGCCAACCAGATGGGCTATTCCGCCGCAGACGTGTCGGAGTCTGTCGTACATTCTTTTTCTCCTGTGTCACATTTTGCTAGTTGAATAGTTCTTTTCTAAAAGCAGGTTTTCCTGCTGCCGTATTCCTGCGGGGCAAATTTTGTCGCCGGCCACCGGCGGCGAAAGGCAGGGGCGCTGGGAAAGTATGACGAATTTTTTCGGCGACAGGCATATAATTTAGCGACAGGGCTGGTTGCGACGATGGAGGTAAGTGCCGATGGGACTTGAGCTGGTGGTTAATTTTCTGGTGGGCTTGGTTGTTTTGGCGGTGATTTACGCGCTGGCCATGGGACTGTGGTTCGTAAGGTCGATGAAGCCGACGACCGGCCGGCCGATAGGGGGCTATGAGAAGCCGCAGCCGGCTCTGCTGGTGGTCGATATCCAGGAGGATCTAACGGGGACGACGGCTCATTCCCGCTTCGGCTATAAGAACGCCGAGCAGTTTATCGATACGGTGAATGCGTGCATTGCCGCCGCTGCCGCCCGCGGCCTGCTTATCGTGTATATCGGCCACGAGTGCCCGGATACGCTTATCTGCCGGCTGGCCTTCGGCGGCCGTCTCCTTAGGGGCGGCGAGGGGACGCGGCAGGACGACCGGCTGACGATCGCCTCCGGCCATTATTTCGCCAAGGAGCGGGCCGACGCTTTTTCTAGCAGCCAGTTGGAGGATTTCCTGATAGCAAATCAGGTGGACGAGGTGTTCGTGGCCGGCCTGGATGCAGTGGGCTGCGCCTATAAGACGGCTCTGGGGGCGGTAAACCGGGGCTATAAGGCGGCGGTTATCCTCGGCGCGGTGCGGACTTTGCGGCGGAAGACGGCGGACGAGCTGACGGCCCTTTACCGGCAGGGGGGCATCGGCGTGACCGATAGCGCGTCGTTTATAGGAAAATAATAAGCAGGCTGCCGAATAGCAGCCTGCATAAGACAGTATAGAAACTTAAACTGTTTATGGGCACTGCCAAGTAAAATGTCTAACAGGCGTATCGTTCAAATGAGCGATACGCCTGTTTTTTTGTTCTCCGTCCTAATAAGTAGAACGAGATAAACAGATTTGTCGATGGGAGGGCAAAACACTATGTCAAAACGGAAGCGTAATTTGCGGCTACATATCATGGTAAGCCACGAGGAATTAGCCGCCATACAAAAGCGCATGAAAGACAAAGCCAGAGCGCATTTATTCGCAAGATGGCCATTGATGGATATGCCGTAAATGTTGACCTTTCGCAAATCGCTAAATACGCACAGGCCAACAATACCTATCAAGCTGAAATTATGGAACTTCAAAAATGGGCAAGTGTGTGCACACTTGCCCTGCTTGCCGGTTAGCGGAAAGCCTGAAAATGATGCAATGATAGGAATTTGACAATTCTGCGAAATGGTGTTATTCTATTATACAATTATTGGAAAGAGGTGTGTGGATGTCGGTCGTCCGCTAAGGTAACTATTTGTATCACAGAGGCGGGATTTTGACCTGCTTATTTTGTGTACCCAAATGCCTTACGGAATGACGGAGAAGTGTTTGTTTAACACCTTCTTTTGTTTGTTTTGCAGCGCAGTGGGTAACTGCGC
>JAEZLU010000132.1 GCA_023415075.1 Bacillota bacterium | reverse complement strand
GCGTTGCCGTGGCTTTGGTCGGTGATATCGAGGACAACCAGTTTGTTTGGCTCAGGACCGACGGTGACGTGGGGCGTGGGCGCCCGCCCGGTGGTATAGGGGTCCATGCCGCCGCCCGAGAATTCTTTGCCGATCTGGTCGACAACCAGGACGTCTATCGGCTGGAGCAGTAGCTTTGGCATGTTGGCCTTGGCTTCGGTCAGCAGCGTCCGCTCTTCTTCGATGATGTCTTCGGCCGGGATGGCCGCCACTTTCTTTATCTTGTCGTAGGCGTTCTCGACGGTGGCGACGCCGAACAGGAAGGGCGCTTTGGCAAGCTTGATCCTGGCCATCTCGACAACGAATTCGGCCATATGGCCGAAGCCCAGCGCGTGACAGGAGTCGGCCCCCTTCTGTTTGCCGAGGCCGATGGTGATCATTTTCACCAGGCCGCTTTCGTTGGGGCCGCTGAAGGCGTTGTGGGCCTTGACCCGGTTGATGACGACGATGCCGTCGGCCTCGAAAGCGTTCTTGTCGATCAGCACCGGCAGGCCGTTGGCCATAACCCCCAGGTCGGTCACCTCCATCGAGGATACAATCGGACAGCCGGCACTGGCCTCGGTAACCCCGAGGTTGGCGAGCACACCTATCTGGCCCTCGGCGCTGGCGCCGCCGTGGCTGCCCATGGCCGGAACGACGAACGGCTCGGCGCCGCAGTGTTTGAGCTCGTCGACCACCACCCGGGTAATCAGCGGTATCTCAGCCATGCCGCGGCTGCCTACGCCGACGGCAATCCGCATGCCTTTTTTCACCCGGTTAACGATGGCCGGCCGGCCGAGCTCGGCCCGCAGGGCCGCCTCAACGTCGCCGAGGGCTTCGGCGGGGAAGTTCTGGCGGATGCTGACCATCTTCGGCAGCTTGATGTCTTTTAGCAAATCGGTGATGATACTCATTTGCATGACCCCCTGATATCGTTTTAACCAAGCTTGCCGGCCCGGTAGGCGGCAAGGTAATCGCAGCAGTACTCGTCGGTGCCGGTAAGGGCCCGGATGGCCGCCAGCAGCGCCATCATCCGCTCGTCGAGCGGGTCGATGAACATGACGTCCATGCCGCTCGCCGCCAGGGCGACGGCGAAGGCCTGGTTTAACAGCCGCCGTTTGGGCAGGCCGAAAGAGACGTTGCTGAGGCCGCAGGTTATATGGATCGCCGGTATTTGGTCGCGTATCGCCCGCACGGCCGCCAGGGCCACCCGGCCGGATTCGTTGTCGGTGCCTATCGGCTGGACCATGACGTCGAGATAGATGTCGTTGGCGTCGATGCCGTCGGCCTGCAGCCGGTCGGTAAGCGTCCGGGCGATCTCCAGCCGCTGGCCGACGCTTGCGGGAATGCCGCGGTCGTCCATGCAGAGGGCGATGATCGACGCTTTATACTTTTTGACAAGCGGGATGACGCTGCGGTAACGGTCCTCCTCGGCGGAGATCGAGTTTATCAGGACCTTGCCGCCGGCTACCGCCAGGGCCGCGGCCAGCGCCGCCGGGCTGGGGCTGTCGATGCACAGCGGCACATCGGTGACGGCCTGGACGGTGGTCACCAGCCAGGGAAGCAGCTCGATCTCCCGTTCGAGGAAGGCCCCGGCGTTGACATCGATGACGCCGGCACCGGCCCTTACCTGGTCGAGGGCCAGTTTCTCGATGAACGGCCGGTCCATGGCACCAATGGCGGTAGCCACGCTGGGGATGCTACTGTTGAGTTTCTCGCCAATGATCAGCAAGTGTTAACGCCTCCTTTTCAGCCGGCCGCCATAAGCTGGTCGGCTTTTTCCACGGCCACCGCCCCGTCGGCGGCGTAGGCGTCGGCGCCGATCTCGTCGGCGAACCGCTGGGTCACCGGCGCCCCGCCGACAATGATTTTGGCAGCGGGATATTTCTCCTTGAGCAGGCGGGCGGTATCCTTCATGAAGGGCATGGTGGTGGTGAGCAGGGCGGCCAGGCCGATGACGTCGGGTTTGTGCTCGCTCACCGCCTGCACGAATTTTTCGGGCGGCACGTTTATTCCCAGGTCGACGACCTTGTAGCCGGCACCCTCGAACATCATGATGACAAGGTTCTTGCCGATATCGTGGAGGTCGTCCTTAACGGTGCCGATGAGGAAGGTGCCCTTCTCCTTGATGCCGGCCTTGACCAGGAGCGGCTTGATGACGGCCATGCCGGCGGCCATCGCCCGCGCCGAAACCAGGACTTCGGGGATGAAGACTTCGCCGGATTTGAACTTGGCGCCTATTTTGTTCATCCCGGCGACCAGGCCGTCGTTGACGATGGCGCCGACGTCGACCTTGGCAGCAAGGGCGTTCTCGACAAGTTCCTTGACTTTCTTGGCGTCGTGCTCCCAGATGGCGGCGTGAATTTGTTCCATGATTTGCTCCACGGTCTTTTCCTCCTCGTTATCCTTAAGCCTTTACCGGGCCGAATTCCTTAGCCATTTTGGCGATACGCTCAAGCCGCGAGAAATTCATGGCCGGCGGCGCCGTATCGGCGATGCTGAGAATAAGATGGTCGCCTTTACCGATCTGCGTAAACAGGTCGCTCAAAAAGCTGTCGAACTCGTAGTCGTTCATCGAATTCTCAAGGACGGAAACCGAGGGGATGCCGCCCCAAACGGTGATCTTGCCGCCGAAGGCTTCCCTCACTTGCCCGAGGGTGAGCGAAGTCATCGGTGCCGGCGTAATCGAGTCGGCGATGTCGATGTTGCCTTCAAGGAAATAGGGCAACAGGCCCTTATTCTCGCCGTCGGTGTGGGTGAGCAGGAACTTGCCGGCGGCGTGGAGCTTGTCGGCCGTCGCCGCCAGGGCCGGGACGATATGTTCGGCCACGAAGGGCGGCCAGGTGATCTGGGCGTCGTAGTTGGTGCCGGACTGGATGATGTCGCCGGGACTGGCGATGGCAACGTCCAGCACTTTGTCGATGTACGGCGTCATCCGCTCAGCCAGCCGCAGCAGTTCTTCCTTATGGTCGTAGTACTCGTAGAAGAAGAGATCGTACGGCATGAGCTCGTGGAGGATATGGTGGATGGCCGAGGCGCCCATGCTGGCGGTGCCCACCAGCAGGCCGCGGTCGCCGATCTCTTCCTTGAGGCGCTGCATGCCTTCATAGTTGGGATATACTTCGGCGTGCTCGAAGATATAGGCCACCGCTTCGTAGTCGTCGACGCTTTTGATGGCGTGCTCGGCCACATGGGAAAGGGTGATGCCGGCCGACCGCATCGATTCATCGTACACCACCTTGGTGCGGATGTTGCCGACCGGGGTTAGGTACTCGACGACCGTCGTGTCGCCCTCGTAGCTGATGTTGCGCTTGATGTCGCGGAATTTGGCGTGGTGGGGCATGTGATGGACCCGCCAGATGCCAAGGGCCCGGTCGACGTTGTCGAGCGTGTCGTCATAGCGGTCGCGGTCGGCGGTGACGCTGTGGTAGCCGACGTCGAGGTCCTCGAGTATCTGCATCAGGGTGGCGTTCTTATATTTGGCGGGAAGGGTGCCGCGGTATTTGTTCGACTTATACCACAGGTCGAGACGGGGAACAAACGGCAGGCAATCGGTCGGCTTTCCCCGGAGAGTCGCCAGCATTCTTTCGCGGTAGGTCATCATTGTGCTTTCCTCCTGTCGGGCTTGCCCGGCTTGAATATACACAAATATTTGCAATATTCATGCCAACCCTGCCAAAGGGCGGGTGAAAATCTTGCAGGCACAAAAAAAGACGCCCGGTGACGCCTTTCAAGGGGGTAGCCGGCGGCCGGCAAACGTCACTGGCGCTTGCGGCCAGCGGCAATTGATGCATTTCTATTGCAACACTTGTTGCAGTTTGCGCTAATCGTTGCAGGTTTTTTTGATGCCGATGGCATGCTTTTTTAGTTTGCGGTACAGGGTGCTGCGGTTTATCCCCAGCAGTTCGGCCGCTTTCGCCTGATTGAAGCCGGCTTCGGTCATCGCCCGCACCAGGCGTTCTTTCTCGCCGAAGCCCGTGGTCGCCGGCACGGGGGAAGCGGCCGGCCCGCTCTCTTCCTCAAGAGCCAGCAGGTTACCGACAGCCGCCGCCGTCACATGGCCGCCGCGGCGGCCTCTGACCACCAGGCGCTCGCAGAAATTCTTCAGTTCCCGCACATTTCCCGGCCATGGATAGCGGACCAGCAGCTCGCGGGCCTCCGGCTCGATAAGCGGCCGGCCGTGTTCGCCGTGATACTGCTCGCGGAAGCGGCCGATAAAGTACTCGGCCAGGACGAGGATGTCCTGCGGCCGTTCCCTGAGGGGCGGGAGGTGCAGGCTGAGAACATTGAGGCGATAATAGAGGTCCTGGCGGAACAGCCCCTCCTGGGCGAGCCGCGCCAGATTCCTGTTGGTGGCGACGACGATGCGGACATCAATCGGGATATAGCGGTCGTCGCCCAGCCGCATGACCTGTCTTTCCTGGACGGCCCGCAGCAGGCGGCTTTGACCGTACTGGTCCATCTCCGAGATTTCGTCAAGAAAGATCGTGCCGCCGTGGGCCAGCTCGAAAAGACCGGGCTTGCCCTTGCGGGTCGCTCCGGTGAAAGCCCCCTCGACGTAGCCGAACAGCTCGCTTTCCAAAAGCTGCGAGGGTATTGCCGCGCAATTGATGGCGACGAACGGCCCGCTATGCCGCCGGCTGCTGTTATGAATGCTCTGGGCGAAGAGTTCCTTGCCGGTGCCGGAGGCGCCGGTGATGAGCACAGTGGCGTCGCTGCCGGCAAACTCGCCGGCCGTCTCCTTGGCCCGGTTTATTGCCGCCGACGAGCCCAGAATATCGGCAAAATTGTATTCGGCGACCAGGCCCTTGGTATAGAGCTCCTTTCTGATCTTGACCTCCATCTCGGCTATTTTGGTGATGTCCTGGAAGGTTATCATCGCCCCCACCAGATTGCCGGCGACCTTTATCGGGGCGATGTTGGCCAGCACGGTGACGCCACCGACGCTGACGATCCGGCCGAGCTGGCTGGGACCGCCCTGCAGGCAGGCGGCGGTGGCGAACAGCGGGAAGATGTCGCCGATCTTCCTGCCGAGGACCTGGACGGCCGTCAGCCCGAGCAGGCGCTCGGCCGCCGGATTAAAGACCTCGATTAGGCCTTCGCCGTTGACGCTGATGATGCCTTCCACCGAATAGTCGACAAGCACCCGCAGGGTCTGGTGGCGCTTCTGTTCGAGCTGGCGGGCGTAGGCGACCTTCTCGGCCTCGAGAAAAGCGTCCCGCAGCGAGGTTTCATCCGAGCCCAGCCGCAGGGTTTTGAGGCCCTGCTTGCGGGCAAGCCGCGTGCCGCTCGCGCCGCTCAGGACGAGGTCGACCCTGCCGTCGGCCGCCAGCTTGTCGACAACGGCGGCGACGGTAGCCATCGAGTTAAGCTCATGAATCTCCAGCTCCACCTCCAAAATGGCTGACAGCACTTCCAGCTGGTGGATCATGTTGGCGAAGGCCAGGACGGCGACTTTCGGCCTGGCTTTGCCTGTCAGCTTTTTGGCGTCGACCAGGGCCCGGACAAACTCGGGGCCGCCGATCGATATCTCGACAACCGGCACCTCGACACCGGCCTCCATGATTAGGGCCGCCGTGCCGCCCCGGGTGACGATGACGTCGACGCCGACCGCCTCCAGCTTTCGGGCAAGCGGGACGGCCCGGTCGTTGCGGCACAGGTGGGACTCGATGCTGGCGGCGATGCCGAGGTCGGCGATAACCTTCTGTCCGGCCAGGAATATTTCCTTATAGGGGGCAATAAAAGCGATTTTTGACATCAGGTCCTCCGAAAGAGGCTGAATTAATGCGGACACCTCTCTAATTCGCCCCCAAAACCGGCCCTCCTGCCTGACGACGGGGCTAACCCAGCCATAGGCAGGCTGGTCTATTTACTCGCCAGAAACTTACAGGAGAATTCGAAATCGGCGAGGGAAAAACTAAAATTACACAGCGAACAGGCAGGGAGATGATGTTAATTGGGCCTACTAAGCCGTGGACGCTCGAGAGTGAGAGAGGAAGGCTTGGCAAAAGCTCTTCAGTACGGCGTTTTTGTAGGTGCCGATTCTGTTAAAACCTTTTTTCGCGATTCGTATCTTGATCTGCGCTACAGCCATCGGGTATTGCACGGCAACGATGCCAGTGAATTCAAGCACCTCGGCGCCAACGACGTATATCATACCGCCTACAGTGCCATGCCCCTGATATTTGGCAATATAGGCATCAGCCCGGATGATGTCCTGGTCGATGTGGGCTGCGGCAAAGGACGGGTTATAAACTACTGGTTGAGCCGGAACTATAATAACCTGATAATCGGCCTGGAAATCGACCCGGTTATAGCCGCAAAAACAACCCGCCAGTTCGCTAACCGGCCTAATGTCCAGGTCGTTGCCGGGGATGCGGTCGAGCATCTTCCCGCAAACGGGACGATATTTTATTTCTACAATCCTTTCAATGAAAATAAGGTGGCCTCGTTCGAAGATAAGCTAAGACAGATTGCCGGCAACAATAAAGTCAAAGTAGTCTACTATAACCCCAGGAGCTTATCTGTATTTGAGAATGGCGCCTGGTCGATTAAGCGGATTAATTTCGCGATAGATTTCGGCGTAAAACGGTGGGGCCGCCTGAATAAGTATCATGAGCTGGCGATAGTAACCAGGATTATACCAGGAGACAGGTAAATATTACGGCAGGCTACAAAGGCAAAAGCCCGCTAATATTAAGAGAAAGACCTGAGCGGTCTTCCTCTTAAGGCAGTCAGGCGCCCCTGACCCAGGTTAACGATACAGTAGAGCGACCTAAACCTCCCAGGTCAAGGTAGCACTGGTCGTCCTTTTCTCGCTGTTATCCAGAGATGTCGCAAAGTCCTGCTGGAAGGTAAGGGCAAGATTGTCCCCTATTTTGTACGTGGATTCGATCCGAAGGCCTTTGGAATCATCCATGTCAGCGTAGAAACTATAGCCCGAAACCGCGCCGGGCTCAAAATACCTGTAAGACAGGGCGGCATAAACGTCGCCTCGCCTCGCGGCCTGTCCGTGTCGTATTCGTATTAGATACCCTTTCGCCTGCGTGGTGAGATTCTCGGACGTCTCAACGTTAATTACGGCATTTTCGCCAAACTTACCGGAGACGGTAAGTCCCATATATGAATCATCGGTTTTAAAGAAGGACGCTCCCATGGTCAGTTTGCTCTGCTTCCGGGTGGTCAAAACCTCGCCGGCCACAATGGGCTGTCCGTCGCTTCCATAGAAAAAAGTAGCCCTCATCTTGCTGCTCAAGTAGGCTGTCTTAACACCGCAAACTCCGCTTAGTCCGGCAATAAGCCCATCGCCCAGGGTAATGCTCTGGTTACCGATAATAAAATCCGTTCTGTCGCTCTTTGCTTCAAGGTATTTTTCGCCAGCCGTTGATTTGCTGTCTGCCAGATAGTCATCCAGATTTATCGAGCCATATGAGCTAACCGTTTTATGTCTGGTCATATAGTTCCCATCCAAATGCATTATATCTGCTAGGGGCATCGCCAAGGCGGAGGCTGAAATTGTCAGTAACGCTATAGCTAAGAATAAACTTTTTTTCATTTGCCCTCCTTGCTCATGGCTAATTTTATTTCTTCGTTTAATTATCGCTATCTCCTTTTAACCAAGACGTTGCCGGCGGCGGTAATTTGCGCCAAGCCCGGGCAGCCGCCGCTGCAACCCTCCGGCTTTCGCCCAGTGGCGGGCAACCTTACAAATGGTCAGTTCCGAAACCGGATATACTACAGTCATACCCTTCACTCGGCGGTTGCTTAAATAGCATGTATGCCTGACGGCCAATAATCCCTGAGGTGATATGTTGAAAAGCCCGCTCAGTTATCAGCAATCGGAATACGACTGCGCGCCGGTCACGTTTCTAAACGCCTTTAGCTTTCTTTGTGAACGGGAAGAGATCGACCCCCTGTTGATAAAAGCTATTTATCAGCAGTCACTGGATAGTGTCGATGCCCGCGGCAACCCGGGGAAGCACGGTACAAGCGAACAGGCGGTGGCATCGCTGGCAACGTGGATCAACCAATATAGCAGCCAGACCGGCCTGGGAATCGTCTGCAAGTATCTTTCGCGTAACGAAATCACTTCCGAAAACCTTTACATTACCGATGGGGTGAAGCTGGGCGGCGTATTATTAGCCTGTATACATTTCGCAGGGTCTTATCATTATGTTTTGGTAACCGGTCTTGACGATAAGTTCGTCTATTTCTTTGACCCCTACTATATGACTGTAGACCCTCGCGAGATAGAATTCGCTTGGATTAGCGACCAACCGCTGAAAATGAACAGGCGGGTAAACAAAGATGTTTTTTTCGGAGTAGAGTCCCGTCCTTACGCGTTAGGCGAAATCGCCAAGCGCGAAGGCGTGCTTATCCGGCGAGAGAAAGCCAAATAACTATAAGGCATCCGCGTAAACATAAAACCCCACCCCGGATATTTCCAGGGTGGGGTAATTCTGCCGTTGTAGACCGCTAACGAGTCGGTCCCTTTCGCTACACTACTGACGGTTCGCTACTGCCCAGCATCATGCGTTCCTGAGTATGCCTATTACCTAGTCTGACGTGGAACACTCAGATAGCCAACGAGGGGCAGGCGCGCTTCACCGCGGCCTACTCCTCAGTCCCGGGAACGACACCGTGAACCGCCTTGCGGATAGCCTTGGTCGGGCATTTGACCAGACACTTGGATTCACTGCATTTTTCAACGCAAATCTTGGGATCGACCACGGCAACGTTATTCTCGACCTTGACGGCCTCGTAGGGGCACTCGCGCACGCACAGGCCGCAGCCAATGCAGGCGGCGCTGCAGGCCTTGCGGGCCACCGGCCCTTTGTCGCGCGAACTGCAGTTGACGCGGACGTGCGCCCCCAGCGGCAGCATGGCGATGACCTTCTTGGGGCAGACGGTTTCGCATTTGCCGCAGCCGGTGCATTTAGCCGGATCGATGACCGGCAGGCCCGCCGAATTCATGGTCATGGCCCCGAACGGACAGTTCTTTACGCAGGTGCCGAGGCCCAGGCAACCGTATTTGCAGGTTTTGGCGCCGCCGAACAGCAGGTTGGCGGCTACGCAGTCGTCGATGCCGGCGTATTCGAAGGTTTTTACCGCTTTCTCGTTGCT
>JAEZLU010000032.1 GCA_023415075.1 Bacillota bacterium | reverse complement strand
TGACCGCCCGTGCCGGCGATGCCACGATTTTCACGCGCTGAGGGGGAGAAACCATGGCGATGGAAGATAGTATCCGCCTGATCGTCGAACAGGTGCTGGCCGAGATGGCCAAAACCGGCCGCGCTGCTGCCGTCGGCCAACAGCCGGCCGTCAGCCCGGGCGGCGACGACAGCGGCCCCGACCTGGCCAAGGTCGACTTGCAGCGCTACCTGCAGGTGCCGCAGCCAGTCAACCGGGCGCTGTACGAAGATATGAAGCTGGCCACGCCGGCCCGCATCGGCGTGTGGCGCAGCGGCTGCCGGCCGCTGACCGACACCTGGCTGCGGTTTAGGGCCGACCATGCGGTGGCCCAGGACTCGGTGTTGGGTGAAGTGCCGGCCGAGTTTCCGGCCAAGTACGATATGGTGGCCGTAAAGACGATGTGCGCTCACAAGGACGAATACCTGACCCGGCCCGATCTCGGCCGCAAGCTCGACGAGGAGAACCTGGCGCTTATCCGTCAGCGCTGCCGCAAAAGCCCCCGGCTGCAGGTCATCGTCGCCGACGGTCTGTCGTCGAAGGCGGTGGCGGCCAACATCCCTAACCTGCTGCCGGCCATGCTCCAGGGGCTCGAGACCATGGGCATCGAGACCGGGACACCGATTTTCGTCCAGTACGCCCGCGTGGCCATCATGGACGTTATCGGCGAGGAACTGAGGCCCGAGGCGGCCATCGTCCTCATCGGCGAACGGCCCGGCCTGGGTACGGCCGAGAGCATGAGCGCCTACATGGGCTATAATCCGCGGGTCGGCATGGTGGAGAGCGAGCGGACGGTCGTCAGCAACATCCACAAAGGCGGCCTGCCGGCGGCCGAAGCCGGCGCCCACCTGGCGACAATGGTCAAACGGATTCTCGACGCCAAGGCGTCGGGGGTCAACTTATAGACAGGCGACTCCGGTCTGAATGAAGGAGGGAATATCGTGATCGAACCGATCAAACCGAAGGTTCTGGCAGTGCGGCTCATCCCTAACGTCGCCGCCGACCTGGCCGATAAGCTGGCGCTCCAGCCCCATCAGCGGTCCATCGGCATGATTACCTGCACCATCGACGACGCCACCTACACCTCGCTCGACGAAGCCACAAAAAAGGCCGAGGTCGACGTGGTCTACGCCAAGAGCTTCTACGCAGGCTCGGCCCATGCTTCGGGTCCGCGGTCGGGCGAAATCCTCGGCATCCTTGCCGGGCCTACGCCGGCCGAAGTGCGGGCCGGCATCGACGCCTGCGTCGACTGCCTGGAAAATGAAGCCTTTTTCTACACCTGCGACGGCGGCCAGACGGCCTGGTTTCCCCATACCATCTCCCGCACCGGCAGCTATCTGTCGAAGATGGCCGGCATCCCTCAGGGCGACCCGCTGGCCTATCTGATCGCTCCGCCCCTGGAGGCGGTTTACGGCATCGACGCCGCCCTGAAAGCGGCCGAAGTCGAACTCAAGGTATTCTACGGGCCGCCGACCGAGACCAACTTCGGCGGGGCCCTGCTCACCGGCAGCCAGAGTGCCTGCCGGGCCGCCTGTGAGGCGTTCCAGCGCGCCGTGGTCGATGTCGTGAACAGCGCGCTCAAGTTCTAGGAAGCGAGGCGGCTCATTATGGAACTGGATCGCGATCTGGCTTCGATCCAAGAGGTGCGGACCCTGCTGCGGCAGGCCAAAAAGGCCCAGGAGGCCATGAAGAGCTTCAGCCAGCAGCAGGTTGACGCCATCGTCAAAGCCATCAAGGAAGCCGGCGAGGCCGAGTGCTGCCGGCTGGCGGCCATGGCGGTCAGCGAGACCGGCATGGGCAAATACGAAGACAAGTGCTTCAAAAACTATTTCGCGGCCCGCTATGTTTACGAGTCCATCAAGGATATGAAAACCGCTGGTATCGTCCGCAAAGACGAGGCCGGCCGGACATGGGAGATTGCCGAGCCGGTCGGTGTCCTCGCCGGCATCGTGCCGACCACCAATCCGACATCGACGGTTATCTACAAGTCGATGATCGCCCTCAAGGCCCGCAACGCCATCGTGTTTTCGCCCCATCCCTCGGCGGTGCGCTGCACGGCCGAAGCCGCCCGCCTCATGCAGCAGGCGGCCGCCGGCGCCGGCGCTCCCGCAGGGGCCATCGCCTGCCTGACCAATGTGTCGATGCAGGCCACCGAGGAACTTATGAAGCACCCGCTGACCTCGCTCATCCTGGCTACCGGCGGCAGCGCCCTGGTGCGGGCCGCCTACTCGAGCGGCAAACCGGCCCTCGGCGTCGGCCCCGGCAACGTGCCGGCCTTCGTCGAGCGGACGGCCGACCTGGCAAAAGCGGCCGAGTACATCGTCGCCGGCAAGACCTTCGACAACGGCACCATCTGCGCCTCCGAGCAGGCGGTGGTGGCCGAGGAATGCATCGCCGACGAACTCGTCAACCAGCTGCGCCGCCAGGGCGCCCATTTCCTCGACCCTGACGAGGTGGTCAAGGTATCGCAGGTGGTCATGTTGCCCAACCACGCCGTCAACCCGCGGGTGGTTGGCAAGAACCCCCAGTTCATCGCCGAGCTTGCCGGCATTCAGGTGCCGGCCCACGCCAGGTGCCTGGTGGCGCCGCTGGCCGGCGTCGGCGCCCAGTGGCCGCTGTCCTACGAAAAGCTGTCCACCGTGCTGGCCTTCTATAAGGTCAGGGATTGGCACGAGGGCTGCGAACGCTGCATCCAGCTCCTGGAGCTGGGCGGCATCGGCCATAGCCTGGCCATCCATAGCAATAACCAGGAAGTCATCGAGGAGTTCGCCCTGAAAAAGCCAATTTTCCGTATTCTTGTCAACACACCGGCCGCTCTCGGCGGCGTAGGCGCGACTACAGGCCTGGCGCCATCCTTCACCCTCGGCTGCGGTACCTGGGGCGGCTCGAGCATTTCCGAGAACGTCACCCCGCTTCACCTGATAAACACCAAGCGGGTGGCCTGGCACACCGGCTTTCCGGCTGGGCCGGCCATCCAGCCGCAGACCGCGGCCGCGGCCGCTCCGGCGGCCAAGCCGGCCGGCGGCATCGACCCGGAGCTGGTTGAAAAGGTAATCGCCGAGGTGCTGAAAGCCATGAAGGGCGCCTGACGCCCGCCGAACCCTAATAACAGGCTGATGATAACAAGCCAAAAGCAGGCTAAGGAGGAAAGACAATGAGTGAACGCAGTGTAATTGCCTTGGGGATGATCGAGACCAAAGGTTTGATTCCCTCTATCGAGGCTGCCGACCAGATGCTCAAGGCGGCCAACGTCACCCTTTCCGGCAAAGAGCATGTCAGCGGCGGCCTGGTGGCCGTCATGGTGCGCGGCGACGTTGGCGCGGTCAAGGCGGCGGTGGACGCCGGTTCGGCCGCGGCCCAGCGGGTCGGCGAGCTTGTCAGCGTCCATGTTATTCCCCGGCCCCACGGCGACGTGGAATACATCCTGCCGCTAGGCGACAACAAGGCCTACGGCGACAAGTAGCTTCCCGCCGGGTTATCCCGTGAAAGGGGGCTGAAATATTGCTTATTACCGAAACCGAGCTAAGGGCCCATTGGCACAAAACCAAGGCCGCGACGATAACCCTGGCGCCGGGCAGCCTGCTGACCCCCTCGGCCCGCGACTTCTTGCGGGCCCAGGATATCAGGGTGGAAATCGTCGGCCAGGGTCCGCTCGACCTTGGCCAGCAGCCGCTGGCGACTGCCCGTGCCCACAAGGCCGCGGCGGCCGGTGGCAAGGGCACCAAGCCCGAACATATGACCCACCTTTACGGCGGCCAGCTTGTGGCCAAGACCCATCCGGTCATCGCCTGGCGCGGCCAGCTCGACCTGTTCGACTGCGCCCTGGTCGAGACCCAGGTGGCGCTTGCCCAGGCCGGCGAAGAGGAACTCGCCGAGGCCCTCGAGGAAGTGGCCGCCTTCGCCCGTCGGCTGATGGTGGCCGAAGTGCGCCGCCAGCCGGCGGAATTCGGCGATTTCTTCGGCTGGACGGTCGAGGAAATCCATGAAATGTCCCATCACCCCGACCGCTATTTTGGCATACCCCATACGCCGATGAGCTACCGGGACGGCTTCGCCGTGGCCAGGCTGCACTTGCTGCGGTCCAAGGCGCGGGAAGTAGAGCTGTACGCCAACCGGGCCTTTGACGGCGAGGGCGGCGAGGGGCGGCCGGACATCATTCTGGCCCTCAACCGCCTGTCAAGCCTGTTCTATATACTCATCTGCCAGCGCCGCGGCCGAACGGGCGACAAGCGTCTGACCATCGGCGTCTCCAACCGCCATGTCCATCTGTCGGCGGCCGACCTTGAGGCTCTGTTCGGCAAGGGGTATAGCCTGTCGGTCCACAAGGAACTGTCCCAGCCCGGCCAGTTCGCCGCCGCCGAAACGGTTAAGCTCGTCGGTCCCAGGGGGGCTATCGGCAACGTCCGCATCCTCGGGCCGGTCCGCAAAAAGACCCAGGTAGAGATAAGCACCACCGACTCGTTCGTCCTCGGCGTCAAGCCGGTTGTCCGCGACTCGGGCCAGCTTGACGGCAGCGCCGGCCTCAAACTGGTCGGCCCCCGGGGGGCGATCGAGCTTTCCCAGGGGGTTATCGTCGCCGCCCGCCACATCCACCTTGAACCCGAGCAGGCGAAAAAGTGGCAATTGCACGACGGCCAGCGGGTCAGGGTGCGGATCGACAGCGAGCGGCCGCTGGTTCTCGGCGACGTGCTGGTGCGGGTCAGCCCTGAGTACCGGGGCGAGCTGCACCTCGATACCGACGAAGCCAATGCCGCCTTGGCCAAAAACGGCACCCAGGCCGTTATTTTGGGGGTGTAGTCGTGAACGAATCGTTGCTTAGGGAAATCATCATAAGAGTGCTGGCTGATCCCCAGTTTCAGCCGCTGCTGGCGACCGCCGGGTCGCCGGCGGCCAAAGGGGACTGCCTGATAATCGTCGAGAACCGCGAGGGGCTGGCGGCGGTGCCGGCCCTGCAGCGGCGCTGGGGCCGCGAGCATTCCCTCCGGCTGTGCGTGGCCGGCCCCCTGGGGCTGGCCGACGGCGCCCTGCCGCAGGTTTCCTGGGAAGAGGCTGTGGCTAACCAGGCCTGGGTCCGCATATTCCTGCCGGTTATCAGCGGCCGCCAGCTTAGCGCCATCGCCCTCGGCCTCAGCCTCGACAAAATAAGTGAAGCGGCCGGCTGGGCTATCCGCCAGGGCATCTCGCTGACCGTAGGCCGCGTCGACTACGGCTTCAGCGAACGCACCCCCGACGCCTACCGGGCGCTTATTGCCGGCTATGCCAAGCAGGTGGCCGCCTATGGGGTGACGGTCGGCGACGGCGCCGACGAACCGCCGGCTGAGGCGCCTGCACCGGCAGCGGCGAAGGCCCCCGACCGGCCGGAGACACCGTGGACGGCCGGCGAGCCGGTAGGGGCGCGGGCGGTGAAGGCGCCCGACATGCGGCCTACCGTCTCCTTCGAGCAACGGCTGTTTTCCGAAAAGGAAGCCATCCTGCTGCCCAAACACGCCGTCCTCCTCATAGCCAAAGCGACGGTGCTCACCCCTTCGGCGATCGACGTCCTCAAGAAACAGAAGGTGGAAGTGTATCGGGAAGGAGTGAGGTATCTGTGATCCTGGCCCGAGTAATCGGTAATGTGTGGTCGACCAGGAAAGAGGAATCCCTACGCGGCCTGAAATTTCTCGTTGTCCAGCCCCTGCGCCTTGCTTACGGCGATGGTGGGGCGGTGCGCCTCGAGGAGCGGGGCGACACGATAATCGCCGGCGACAAGATCGGTGCCGGCGAGGAAGAGATCGTAATGATAACCGGCGGGTCGTCGGCCCGCCAGAGCCTGGACGACACCCATGTACCGGTAGACGCCATGGTTGTCGGCATTATCGACAAAGAGACCTTTGAAGGGTAAATACGGGTGAACGCCGTGAACGAAATCTGCGCGAAGGTCCGGGCTGCCGGCGTTGTCGGCGCCGGCGGGGCGGGCTTTCCCACCCATGTCAAGCTGGCCGCCAAGGCCGACATATGCATCGTCAACGGGGCTGAGTGCGAACCCATGCTGCGGGCCGACCAGCAGCTGGCCGCCAGCCAGCCGCAGCTTCTGGTCCGCGGCCTGGAGCACGCCATGGCTGCGACCGGCGCCGCCGAGGGTATCATCGCCCTCAAGGCAAAATATAAAACAGCCATCAAGGCTCTCGAGCCGCTGCTGACCCCGCGGATGCGGCTCGCCATCCTGCGGGACGTCTATCCGGCCGGCGATGAGGTCATCACCATCTGGCTGACGACCGGTCGCCGGGTACCGCCGGGCGGCATTCCGCCCCAGATCGGCGTCGTCGTCAACAACATCCAGACGCTTATCAACGTGGCCAAAGCCATGGACGGCGAGGCCGTCACCACCCGCACCCTTACCGTGACGGGGGCGGTGCGGCAGCCGGTTACCGTGACTGTGCCTATCGGCACGCCGCTGGCCGAGGTGTTGGCACTGGCCGGCGGCCCGACCTGCGAGTCGGCGGCCTTTATCGAAGGCGGCCCGGTGATGGGCCAGGTGGTCAGCGACATCAACCGGCCGGTGACCAAGACGACCGGCGGCCTCATCGCCCTGCCGGCCGATCATCTGGCCATCACCGGCAAACAAAAGCCGCTGGCGGCCATCCTGAGAATCGCCAAGCTGGTCTGCGAGCAGTGCTGCTACTGCACCGAGCTTTGCCCGCGCCATATCATAGGCCACGAATTGCCGCCCCATCTCATCGTGCGGGCCATGAGCCATAACCGGCTGGGCGAACCGGCTGTTGTCCGCAGCGCTCTCACCTGCTCGGAGTGCGGTGTCTGCGAGCTTTATGCTTGCCCGGTCGGCATCTCGCCCAAGCGGGTCAACATGGCCCTCAAAAGCGAGCTGCGGGCCAAGGGCGTCCGCTATGAAGGAACGCTGGGCAAGGCCGACCCGATGGCCGAGCACCGGCTGATACCGTCCGCACGGCTTGTCAGCCGCCTGGGCCTGGGGCCCTGGTACCCGCCTGAGGCACCGCTGCACCCAGGGGTGTACGCGCCGGCAAGGGTCGTTATCCCCCTTAAGCAGCACGCCGGCGCCCCGGCCATACCGGTCGTCCAGGCCGGCGACAGCGTAGCCTGCGGCCAGTTGGTGGCCGATCTCGCCGACGGCGAGCTTGGCGCCAGGCTGCACGCCAGTATCGACGGCCAGGTGGCGGAGATAACGCCGCAGGCCATCATTATCAGCAAAGGAGGCGGTCGGCGATGATCCATGCGATTGGTCTGGTCGAGTTCACTTGCATAGCCAAGGGAATCGAGGCCGCCGACATGATGGCCAAGACGGCCGACGTGACCATCCTGGTGGCCAAGACGCTCTGTCCCGGCAAGTTTATGGTACTGATAAGCGGCGACGTCTCCTCAGTCCAGCAGGCGGTGACCGCCGGCGCCGAAACGGGGGCCGAGACGGTCGTCGATCAGTTGGTAATCGCCAACGTCCATCAGTCCATCCTGCCGGCCATCGGCGGCGGCTGCGAGATCGCCGAGGTCAAGGCCCTGGGCGTGATTGAAACCTATAGCGTGGCCGCATCGATCGAAGCGGCCGATGCCGCCGTCAAGGCGGCCGACGTCGTGCCGCTAAGGCTGCATATGGCTTTCGGCATCGGCGGCAAAAGTTACAGCGTGCTGACCGGCGAGGTTGCGGCCGTCAAGGCGGCGGTGGCCGCCGGCAGCAATATAGCGTCCGAACGGGGTCTGCTGGTGTCCAGCATCATCATCCCCCGTCCGCACAAGCAAGTTATCGATTCCCTGCTCTAGAGCGAAAGGAGGGGCCAGCCTTGCCGAAACTGATTACCGCCACCGAACTCAGGGCAATGGCCGCCGACGGCAAACAGGTCGCCATTGCGGCCGGCAGCGTGCTGACGCCGTCGGC
>JAEZLU010000314.1 GCA_023415075.1 Bacillota bacterium | reverse complement strand
CGAAGCCCTCGGCTTTCCCGACCAGCTGCCGTACACCGCCCGCCGCCTGAAAGAAAGCGGCCTGACGCTCTACATGATCGAAAGCCCGGTTCAGCTCCAGTTCGTCCGCCAGGAAGGCCTCATGCCGCTGGCGGCCGCCGTAGACTACCGGGCCGCCCGCGTCTACGTCATCCCCAAGGATGAGCAGCCCAAGCTGCGGACAGCCGACGCCATCCGTCGCTGGGGTGTCACCGACCAGGAACGCAACATCCGCGTCAACCTTTTCCGCAAATACGACAAGCCCGAGGCTGGCGAAAACCTCCTCGAGACCAATATCCGCTACCTAAGCTCGGTGCGCGACGTGCTCGCCGCCAAAGGCCACACCTTCGGACCGGCCGCCACCTATCCGGCCTATTTTCCCAGCCCCTGGCTGCTGGCCGCCGTCATCGCCGGCACCACTGCCGCCGGCGTCCTTTTCCTGACCCTCGTCTGGCCTTTCCCGGCCCGCTACCAATACATACTGCTCCTGCTTTTGTCCGCCCTTCTGGTACTGCCTGTCCTCAAGGGCGGCGGCACCCTCGTCCGCCAGGCGGCCGCCCTCGTCAGCGCCGTCGTCTTTCCCGTGCTTGCCGTCACCTGGCAGCTTGACCGCTGGCGCCGGCGGTCCCCCCACCAGGGCTCGACCCTGGCCCGTATCATCGTCGACGGGGCCGGCGGCCTTGTCCTGACCACGGCGCTGTCGCTCATCGGCGGCTTCTACCTCGGCTCGGTGCTGGCCGACATCCGCTTTCTGCTGGAAATCGAAATCTTCCGGGGCGTCAAACTAACCTTCATTGCCCCGCTTATCCTCATCACCCTTATCTACGTCGTGCGCTACAACCCCTTCGAAGGCGACGCCGCCGGCACCGATACCATCGCCGGCAAACTGGCCCGCGTCCTCGACTACCCTGTCTACCTCAAAACCCTGCTGCTTATCGCCGCCGGCGCCGCCGCGGCCTGGATATTCATCGGCCGCTCCGGCCATACCGCCGGCGTGCCTGTGCCGGCCCTCGAAATCAAACTGCGGGCCTTCCTCGAAGAAACCATGTACGCCCGTCCGCGGGAAAAGGAATTCCTTATCGGCCACCCGGCCTATTTTCTGGCCGCTATGGCCGCCTACCGCCAGTGGCCGCGGCTGGCCCACTACATCATGGTCGTCGCTGCCACCATCGGCCAGGGTTCGCTTGTCGAAACCTTCGCCCACCTGCGCACCCCTGTCTACATGTCGTTTATCCGCGGCCTCGACGGCCTGGCAGTCGGGCTTGTGCTCGGCGTTCTGGCCGTGATCGCCGTGCAGATACTCCATTACCTGTCGTTTCTGCTCGGAAGGAGACCAGCCGTCCATGACTAAAATCATGATATCCGGCTACTACGGATTCGGCAACGCCGGCGATGAAGCCATGCTCACCGCTATGATCGAAGCCCTGACCGACGTCGACCCGGCGGTCAGGATAACCGTCATTTCCGGCAGCCCGGCCGACACCCGCCGCCGTCACGGCGTAGCCGCGGTATACCGTCTCAACTACCCCGAAATAATCCGCCTGCTCGCCAGAAGCGACCTCCTCATAAGCGGCGGCGGCAGCCTCCTGCAGGACGTCACCAGCGACCGCAGCCTTTACTACTACCTCAGCATCATGATGCTCGCCAAAAAACTCGGCAAACCCGTAATGCTATACGCACAGGGTATCGGCCCGGTGCGGGGGGCGATGGCCAAAGGAGCCATGCGCCACATCGGCAACATGGTCGACCTCATCACCGTTCGCGACGCCGGCTCCCGTCTCGAGCTGGCCTCCCTCGGTATAGTGAAGCCGGCCATCCACGTCACCGCCGACCCCGTGCTGGCCCTCCACCAGGTCGACAAAGGCATCGGCCGGGCCATCCTCCGCCGCCGTAACCTCGAAGGCACCGCCCCCCTTGTCGGCATCTCGGTTCGCGAATGGAAAGACTGGAGCCACTACAAATCGGTAATCGCCGAAGCCGCCGATCGCCTGGCGGCCGACCAGGGCGCCAAAATCGTCTTCCTGCCCATGCAGTGGCCGGACGACATCGACGCCGCCCGCAAAGTCCAGAGTCGCATGCGCCAGCCGGCCACCCTGCTGGCCGACGAATACACCACAAGTGAACTCCTCTCCCTTACCGGCAACCTCAACCTCCTCATCGGCATCCGTCTGCACGCCCTCATCTTCGCCGCCCTTATGCATGTGCCGATGGCCGGTATCTCCTACGACCCGAAAATCGACCGCTTTCTGGAAACGCTGGCGGAAACCCCGGCCGGCTCGCTGCAGAACGTCACCGTCGACAGCCTGCTCGCCAAAATCCGGGCCCTCTGGCCGGAGATCCATCAGCCAAACCAGCAGCGGGAAGAAAAAATCGCCCGTTTGCGGGACAAGGCCTTCAACAACGCCGAACTGGCGCTGGCGCTTATCGAGGCCCGGAAGCGAGGATAGCCATGGGCAAAGGATTCCGCACATTTGCCGGCATAACCCTGGGGGCAACCCTCACCGCCGTCGCCCTCAACATGTTTCTCATCCCCAATAAAGTCGCCGCCGGCGGCGTCAGCGGCATGGCCACCATCTTCCACTACCTGCTCGGCCTGCCGGTGGGCGGTACCATGCTCGCCCTCAACGTGCCCCTGTTCCTCGCCAGCGTCAAAGTCCTCGGCGCCCGCTTCGGCGTTCGGACTCTTTACGGCGCTGCCATTCTTTCGGTTGCCGTCGACCTCACCGCTCCCTTCATTCCGGTGCTCACCCACGACCTTCTCCTCAGCTCGCTCTACGGCGGTGTCCTCTCCGGCATCGGCATGGGCATAGTTTTCCGGTTCGGCGGCACCACCGCCGGCACCGACCTTGCGGCGGCCATCATCAACAAACTTACCCGCATCAGCCTTGGCCAGGCCCTTTTGGGCGTGGATTTTTTCGTAATAGCCAGTGCCGGCGTCGCCTTCAAAAGCGCCGAGCTGTCCCTCTACGCCCTCATCTCCCTTTGGCTCACCAGCCAGATCATCGACCTCATCCAGGAAGGCCCCTCCA
>JAEZLU010000266.1 GCA_023415075.1 Bacillota bacterium | reverse complement strand
TGTGGCCGGCGTTGTTGCCGCCCTGATAGCGGACGACGACATCGGCCTTTTCGGCCAGATGGTCGACGATTTTTCCTTTGCCTTCATCACCCCACTGGGTACCGATAACGATTACTGCTGACATAATATTCACCTCTCGTTTATAGGCCGAAGCGGGCCATTATAGTATCGACATGCCGCAGGTGGTGGGAGGCGTCGAAACAGGCTTCGATTTCCGCCGGCGACAGGTACTGTTTGATATCGGGATCACTGACGACGTTTGTTTTGAAGTCGGCCCCCTCAAGCCAGCGAGCCATGGCGTTGCGCTGGACCCAGCGGTAGGCGTCCTCGCGGCTGACGCCCTTGTCGACAAGGGCCAGCAGCAGACGCTGGCTGAAGATCAGGCCGCCGGTTTTGTTAAGGTTAGCTTTCATGGCTTCGGGGTAAACCAGCAGCTTGTCGATGACATCGGTCATCAGCCGCAGCATATAGTCGACAAGACTGGTACTGTCAGGCAGGATTACCCGTTCCACCGAGGAATGGGAGATGTCCCGCTCGTGCCAGAGGGCGACGTTTTCCAGGGCGGCCTGGGCGTTGCCGCGGACGACCCGGGCCAGGCCGCAGACCCGCTCACAGGTGATCGGGTTGCGCTTGTGAGGCATGGCCGACGACCCCTTCTGGCCTGGGTGGAAGTATTCTTCAGCCTCGCGGATATCGGTCCGCTGCAGGCTGCGGATTTCGGTGGCGAACTTGTCGAGCGAGCTGGCGATTACGGCCAGCGTCGTGAGAAACTCGGCGTGGCGGTCGCGCTGGATGACCTGAGTAGCCAGCCGGGCCGCCTTCAGGCCCATCTTGGCGCAGACATGGGCCTCGACCTTCGGGTCGACGGTGGCGTAGGTGCCGACGGCGCCGGAAATTTTGCCGACGGCCACCGTCTCCCTGGCCCGCTTCATCCGCTCGAGGTTGCGCTCGGTTTCGTCGAGCCAGAGGGCGAATTTCAGGCCGAGGGTAATCGGCTCGGCGTGGATGCCGTGGGTGCGGCCAATCATGACGGTGTGCTTGTGCTCGCCGGCCCGGCGAAAAAGCACGGCCCGCAGCTTTTCGAGGTCCTCGATTATGATGTCGGCCGCCTGTTTCATCATCGCCCCCAGGGCGGTATCCTTGACGTCGCTGGAAGTCAGGCCCATATGAATGTATTTGGCCTCGTCGCCGACATTCTCGCCGACGGCGGTCAGAAAGGCGATGATATCGTGGCGGATTTCCCGCTCGATCTCGCGGATACGGTCGACGGAAAATTTGGCCCGCTCGCGGATAACCGGCACGGCCTCGGCGGGAATCTGACCGAGTTCGGCCATGGCCTCGCAGGCGTATATCTCGATATCGAGCATGGTCTGGAATTCGTTCTCGTCGGTCCAGATCCGCCCCATGGCGGGGTTGGTATAACGTTTGATCACAGCGTTCCTCTCCTTAAGCGGCCGCCCGGAAGGTCCCTCTCCAGCCGGGAATAGGGCTTTCTCAGCGGCCTAGGTGCAATTAGGCCTGTTTACCCTCACGGGCTATAATCTCCTTGGCGACCACAACGCCGGCAGCCGAAGCCTGGGCCAGGCCGCGGGTAACGCCGGCGCCGTCGCCGGCGGCGAACAGGTTCTCGATTTCGCTCTCCAGCACGCCGGAGAGGCGGGGCCGTGAGGAATAGAACTTGACTTCGACCCCGTAGAGCAGGGTGTGGCGGGAGTTGACGCCCGGAGCCACTTTGTCGAGAGCTTCAAGCATTTCGATGATCGCCACCAGGTGCCGGTAGGGCAGCACCAGGCTGAGATCGCCCGGGGTGGCGTCCCTGAGCGTGGGCGCCACCATGCCGCGGTTTATCCTCTCGGGGGTTGAGCGCCGGCCGTCCAGCAGGTCGCCCAGCCGCTGGACGATCACGCCGCCGCCCAGCAGGTTGGCCAGTTTGGCGATTGACTTGCCGTAGGTGATCGGCTCCTTGAAGGGCTCGGTGAAGCTTTTGGACACCAGCAGGGCGAAGTTGGTATTCTTGGTCTTTTTCTCGGCGTAGCTGTGGCCGTTGACGGTGATCAGGCCGGCGTTGTTCTCGTTGACCACCTCGCCGTAGGGGTTCATGCAGAAGGTGCGGACCCGGTCGTCAAAGGACTTGGTATAGTAAACAAGCTTGGACTCATAAACAATATCGGTGATATGTTCCATAACAACGGCCGGCAGTTCGACCCGCACGCCGATATCGACCGGATTGGTTATCATCGACAGACCCAGGCTGGCGGCCTGGTCGGAAAACCACTCGGCCCCCTCCCGCCCCGGCGCAGCCACCAGGTACTTGCTTTCCAGCATCTCGCCGTCGTCGAGCTCGATGCCGGCGTACTTGCCGTCTTTGACGACAATCGCCTTGACCGATTTATTGGTGCGGATCTCGCACTTATCATCAAGGAACTCGCGCATGCGGGTGAGGATCTCAGTGCATTTCTCAGTGCCCAGGTGGCGGATGCGGGCCTGGATGAAGTTCAGGTCGGCGGCGGCGGCCACCCGCTGAATACGGCGGATCTCGTCCTTTTTGTCGTCGCCGTAGACGGTGGTCGTGGCCCCGAATTTAAGGTAAACCTTGTCGATGTATTCGATGAGCTCGGCCACCTTCGACTTGTCCATATACTCTTCGAGTATGCCGCCGAACTCGGTGGTCAGCGTAAGCTTGCCGTCGCTGAAAGCGCCGGCGCCGCCCCAGCCGCAAAGAATATCGCAGGGTTTGCAGCGGAGGCATTTGCCGCCGTAGTGATTGATCGGACAGCGGCGGGAGGTTATGTCGCGACCCTTCTCGAGAATAAGGACGGAAAGGCCGGAGCCCGCCAGCTCCAAGCCGGTGAAAATACCGGCCGGACCGGCGCCGATTACTATTACGTCATACTGTTTGGTCACGCACATCACCTCGTGGTTAGTCTGCCCTTGGTCAGAAAAATAACTCAAATAGGCGCTGTCGCAAGCTTCTATTTGAGTAGCCGTGAGGAAATATACGTCTTTTTCCCTTGAATATAATAGCATTTCGCCGCCGGGGTGTCAACAGTTTTTCGAATGTTTTTCGGGCTTGGCA
>JAEZLU010000273.1 GCA_023415075.1 Bacillota bacterium | reverse complement strand
GGCAGCACCACCTGGGTCTCGGGGTCGCCGAAGCGGGCGTTGAACTCGACCACCTTCGGCCCGTCGGCGGTAATCATCAGGCCGGCGTACAGGCAGCCGACGTACGGGCAGCCTTCCCGCCGCATGGCCTCAACCGTCGGCTGGAGTATCTCCCGCATTATCCGCGCAAGCATGGCCGGCGTCACCACCGGCGCCGGCGCATAAGCGCCCATGCCGCCGGTGTTGGGGCCGGCGTCGCCGTCGGCAACCCGCTTGTGGTCCTGGGCCGATACCATCGGCACGACCGTCAGGCCGTCGGTAAAGGTAAGCAGCGAAGCTTCCTCGCCCTCCATAAACTCTTCGACCACCACTTGGGCTCCGGCTTCGCCGAACACGGCGTCGCCCATTATCATATCGACCGCCGCCAGCGCCTCGTCCACCGTCGTCGCCACCACCACGCCCTTGCCGGCGGCCAGGCCGTCGGCCTTGACGACGATCGGCGCCCCCTGCCGGCGGATATAGTCCTTGGCGGCGGTTAGGTCGGTAAAAACCTCGTAGGCGGCCGTCGGGATGCCATACTTCTTCATCAGCTTCTTGGCAAAAGCTTTCGAGCCCTCAATCTGGGCGGCCGCCTTCGTCGGCCCGAAAACCTTCAGCCCGTGTTCGGCGAAAATGTCAACAAGGCCATTGGCCAAAGGCGCCTCCGGCCCGACCACCGTCAGATCGATCTTGTTCTCCCAGGCAAATGTCAGCAGGGCGGTGTTGTCCTTGACATCGATGTTGACGCACTCGGCCAGTTCGCCGATCCCCGGGTTGCCCGGCGCGCAGTAAAGCTTCTTTACCCGCGGACTCTGGGCCAGTTTCCACACCAGGGCGTGCTCCCGCCCGCCGCCGCCGACCACCAAAATACGCAAAATCTTCACCCCGCTAATCTTATAATTCGGTTTTATAAACGTGAACCAGGCCGTTCAGAAAGCCCCAGGTGCACGTTCTGATTACGTCTGTTTCGTCAGCGCTTTATACCAATTGGCGATAGTCGTTACGATCAATGTGCGGGTCGGCTCCGCCGGAAGCGGCACCGTTTTCTCCGCGACCTATTTTCGCGCAAGGTTTGCACAGGCATGGTTTAACAGCATCGGACGCGTACTTGGGGCTGCGGCCTGCCCCTTGCGGGTACGAAGCAGATGGGGCTTTATCAACGGACTGGTTAATGTTTAAAGTGTCTTACACCCGTGAAAATCATCGCAATCCCCTGCTCGTCGGCCGCCTGGATGGACTCCTCGTCCCGCAGCGAGCCCCCCGGCTGGATGATGGCCGTCACTCCCGCCTTGGCGGCGGCGTCCACCGTATCGCGGAAGGGGAAGAAGGCGTCCGACGCCAGCACCGCCCCTTTGGCCTTGTCGCCGGCCTGCTCGAAGGCGATGTTGGCCGCTCCCACCCGGTTCATCTGGCCGGCGCCCACGCCGACGGTCACCTCGCCGGCTGCCAGCACGATGGCGTTCGACTTGACGTGCTTAACCACCTTCCAGGCGAACTCCAGCTGCTTCATTTCGGCCGCCGTCGGCGCCCGCTTGGTGACCACCTTCAGCTCGGCCGCCGGCGCGTCGTAGGCGTCGACTTCCTGCAGCAGGACGCCGCCGGCCACCCGTTTGATATCAAGCGCCCCTTCCACGTGGCCGAAGGTGGCCGTCAGCAGGCGGACATTCTTTTTCTGGGTCAGCACCGCCAGCGCCTCCTCGTCGTAGCCAGGGGCGATGACCGCCTCGGCGAACAGGGTGGCGATCTGCTCGGCCGTCGCTTTGTCCACCGGCCGGTTGAGGCCGATAATGCCGCCGAAGGCCGAGACCGGGTCGGCTGCGTAGGCCTTGGCGTAAGCCGCCGCCAGCGCATCGCCGGTACCGGTGCCGCAGGGGTTGGTGTGCTTGATTATCGTCGCCGCCGGCTCGGTGAACTCATTGGCGATTGCGTAGGCCGCCTCCAGGTCGACGATGTTGTTGAACGACAGCTCTTTGCCGTGGAGCTGCTTGGCTGCGGCCACTCCCGGGCCGCTGTAATATTTCTCGCGGTAAAAGGCCGCCTTTTGGTGAGGGTTCTCGCCGTAGCGCAGCTCCTGAGCCTTCTCGTAAACCGGCTGCCAGACCTCGGGGAAGAGGCCCTGACCCAGCTGGCCGGCCAGATAGCGGCTTATGTAGGCGTCGTACTCGGCCGTGTGGGTATAGGCCTCACAGGCCAACGCCATCCGTAATTCCGGGGAAATTTCGCCGTTTTTCGCCAGCTCGGCCATCACCAGCCCGTACTTGGCCGGATTGACCACCACGGCTACATGGGCGAAATTCTTGGCCGCCGCCCGGATCATCGCCGGGCCGCCGATGTCGATATTCTCGACTGCCTCTTCGAGGGTCACGCCGGCCTTGGCCACCGTCTGGCGGAAGGGATAGAGGTTGACGACCACCAGGTCGATGCCCTTGATCTTGTGGTGGCGCATGGCCTCGACATGCTCGGGGTTGTCGCGGATGGCGAGGATGCCGCCGTGGATGTAGGGATTGAGCGTTTTCACCCGTCCGTCCATAATCTCCGGGAAACCGGTGACCTCGCTCACATAGGTGACCGGGATGCCAGCCTCCTTGATCGTCTTCATCGTGCCGCCGGTGGAGATAATCTCCACCCCCAGCTTGCTCAAGGCCTTGGCCAGTTCCACCAGGCCGGTCTTGTCCGATACGCTTATAAGCGCCCGTTCAATCTTCATTCCGATCCCCCCTGCCGTTTCTCACTGATAACTACTTTGCGGCCGACGATCTTGAGCCGCCCTTCGGCATACAGACCGATGGCCCGCGGATAAAGCCGGTGCTCGACATGGAGGATGCGCTCGGCTAACGAGTGGGCGTCGTCGCCCGCCTCCACCGGCACCGCCTCCTGGAGGATGATCGGGCCGCTGTCGACCCCTTCGTCCACGAAATGGACGGTGCAGCCCGACACCCGCACGCCATAGTCGATGGCCTGAGCCTGGGCGTCCAGGCCGGGGAAGGCTGGCAGCAGCGCCGGGTGAATATTCATTATCCTTCCGGGGAAACGACTTATGAAATCGCTGCCGAGAATGCGCATATAGCCGGCCAGCACGACGAGCTCCACATGATGGAGGCTGAGTTCGGCGGCGACGGCCTTCTCGAAGTCGCTCTTGGCGGCGAACCGTTTGCGTTC
>JAEZLU010000233.1 GCA_023415075.1 Bacillota bacterium | reverse complement strand
CGGTCGGTGCGGGCGCTCCGCGGCTAAGCGGCCGGCGGCCGGGTTTCGGCCGGCCTGCTGCGAAATAAACACGGACAAGCGGAGGATTTGCCGGCGGCCGCACCGAAAATATATCGCAAGTCAAGTCAGTTAGGAGACCAATATGGCCGCTTTTGTCCATCTTCACAACCATACCGAATTCAGCCTGCTGGACGGCGCCAGCCGGACAGAGAGTCTGGTGCGCCGGGCCAAGGAGCTCGGCATGCCGGCGGTGGCCATTACCGACCATGGCACGATGTGCGGCGTCATCGATTTTTACAAGAACGCCAAAAAGCACGGCATCAAACCGATCATCGGCTGCGAGGTCTACGTCGCCCCGCGGGCCCGCCAGGAAAAGACGATGGTGGAAGGGGAGGCTTACTACCACCTTGTGCTGCTGGCCGAAAACGCCCAGGGCTACCGCAACCTGATGGAACTGGTGTCGCGGGGCCACAGCGAGGGCTTCTATTATAAGCCGCGGGTCGACAAGGAACTGCTGCGGCAATACAACGAGGGCCTTATCGCCCTTAGCGCCTGCCTGGCCGGCGAAATCCCGGCCCTGCTCTTAAAGGGCGATCCGGCCGCCGCTGAGGCCGCTGCCGGCGAATACGCCGCCATCTTCGGCAAGGACAACTTCTTCATCGAGCTGCAGGATCACGGGATGCCGGAGCAAAAGGCCGTCAACCCCCAGCTGGCAGAGCTGGCCGGCAAACTCGGCCTTGGGCTGGTGGCCACCAACGACATCCACTATATAAAACGGGAGGACGCCGAAAGCCACGATGTCCTGCTGTGCATCCAGACCGGCAAGACAGCCGACGACGCCGGCCGCATGCGCTTCCCGACAAGCGAGTTCTACCTCAAGTCGACCGAGGAGATGGCGACCCTCTTCGCCGCTCAACCCGAGGCCCTCGCCAACACCTGCCGCATCGCCGAGCGCTGCGAGCTCGAGCTGGAGTTCGGCAAGCTCTTTCTGCCCGAATTCCCTATACCCGGCGGCCTGTCGCCCGAGGAGCACCTGGCCGACCTCTGCCGCCAGCGGCTGCCGCAGCGCTACCCGAACCACGGCCAGGCCGAAGAGGAGCGACTGGTCTACGAGTTGTCGGTTATCGGCCAGATGGGCTTCGCCAGCTATTTCCTCATCGTCTGGGACTTCGTCAACCACGCCCGCGAGCAGGGCATCGCCGTCGGTCCGGGCCGCGGTTCGGCCGCTGGCAGCATCGTGTCCTACCTGCTGGGCATCACCAACATCGACCCCCTTAAATACGGCCTGCTGTTCGAGCGCTTTTTGAATCCCGAGCGGGTAACCATGCCGGATATCGACATCGACTTCTGCTACGTACGGCGGGGCGAGATCATCGAATATGTCATCGGCCGTTACGGGGCCGACCGGGTGGCCCAGATCATCACCTTCGGCACCATGGCCGCCAAGGCGGCCATCCGCGACGTCGGCCGCGTGCTCAACCTGCCTTACGGCGACGTCGACCGCATCGCCAAGCTCGTGCCGAACGAACTTGGCATCACGCTGGCCCGGGCCCTTGAGGTGGGCAGCGAGCTAAGAAATCTGTACCAGAGCGACTCCGAGGTCAAGAAGCTGATCGACCTGGCCATGAGCATCGAGGGCCTGCCGCGCCACGCCTCGACCCACGCTGCCGGCGTCGTCATCGCCCGTGAGCCGCTCACCCACTACGTGCCCTTGCAGAACTCGTCCGAAGGCTTCGTCACCACCCAGTACGACAAAGACCGCATCGAGGAGATCGGCCTCCTGAAAATGGACCTCTTAGGGCTGCGGACGCTGACGGTGATTACCGACGCCCTGACGATGATAAAGCAAAACCGCGGCCTGACGGTCGACATCGACGCCATCCCCACCGACGACGCCAAGACGGCGGTCATGCTGGCGGCCGGCGACACCGCCGGCGTCTTCCAGATGGAGTCGTCCGGCATGACCAACCTGGTCAAGGAACTCAAGCCCGAGCGCTTCGAGGACCTAATCCCCCTGGTGGCCCTCTACCGGCCCGGACCCCTCGGCAGCGGCATGGTCACCGACTTCATAAGCGGCCGCCACGGCCGCAAAAAGGTGACCTACCTCCACCCGCTGCTCGAGCCCATCCTGAAGGAGACTTTCGGCGTCATCCTCTATCAGGAGCAGGTCATGCAGATAGCCTCGACCCTGGCCGGCTTCAGCCTCGGCCAGGCCGACCTGCTGCGGCGGGCCATGGGCAAGAAAAAGCCCGAGGTCATCGCCGCCCAGCGGGAGAACTTCATGAAAGGGGCGGCCGAGCGCGGCATCGACCACAAGCTGGCCGAGGAAGTCTTCAACCTGATCGCCCACTTCGCCGACTATGGCTTCAATAAATCCCACAGCGCCGCCTATGCCCTGGTGGCCTACCAGACCGCCTACCTCAAGGCCAATTTCCCCCAGGAGTTCATGGCCGCATTGCTGACAAGCATCATGGGGGCCAACGACAAAGTCGGCTTCTATATCGAGGAATGCCGCCGCATGAGCCTGGCCGTGCTGCAGCCCGACATCAACGCCAGCGCCGCCGGCTTCAAGGTGGACGGCGAAGCCATCCGCTTCGGTCTGGCCGGCGTCAAGAACGTCGGCGACAATGCCATCGCCAGCATCGTAAAGGAGCGGGACAAGGACGGCCGCTTCACCTCACTGGTCGATTTCTGCTCACGGGTCGACATGCGGCTGGTCAACAAGCGGGTACTGGAAAGCCTCATCAAATGCGGCGCCTTCGACTCGCTGGGCTGGAAGCGCTCCCAGCTCTTAGCGGTGGCCGAGACGGCGGTCGAGGTGGCCGCCTGCCGCCAGCGGGACCGGGAAAGCGGCCAGATTGGCCTGTTCGACGACGGCGGCTGCGACGCCGGCAGCTATGAGATCGCCGCCCCCAGCCTCGACGAGCTGCCGCCGGAAGAACTGCTGGCCATGGAAAAAGAAATGACCGGCTTCTACGTGACCGGCCATCCGCTTGATAAATACCGCGACCTTATGAAAAACTACACGCCGCTCGGCCAACTGGCCGAGGGCGAGTGGGGCGACGGCCAGCCGATAAGGGCGGCCGGCCTGGTGGCCAGCGCCAAGCGCATCACCACCAAGAGCGGCGGCATGATGTGCTTTCTGGCCCTCGAAGACTTTACCGGCCAGGTCGAGGTCGTCGTTTTCCCCCGCCTGTTCGAGAAAGCCAATCCGCTGCTGTTGCCGGACGCCGCCCTGGCGGTGACCGGCAAGCTCTCGGTCGGCGAAGAGACGGTCAAGATAATCGCCGACGGAATCGTCCCCCTGGAGGCCGGCGTGAG
>JAEZLU010000229.1 GCA_023415075.1 Bacillota bacterium | reverse complement strand
TGTTCGTGCTGGCCGTGCATGTCCACTAGTTCGTCGCCGATCTGACGGAGCATGCCCTGGGTAACGTGACAGCCGTTAACCAGGATGACGCTCTTGCCCTGGCGGGAAAGCTGGCGGCTGATGATGAGGGTGTCGTCCTCCAGGCTGATACCCTGATCTTCCAGGAGAGCCGACAGTTTGGGGTTGTCGGTAACAGAAAATACCGCCTCGACCCGGAAATTGTCGCTGCCGCTGCGGATGGCCTCGCTCGATGCCCGGCTGCCGAGGGCGGTGCTCAGGGCGTCGACCAGGATGGATTTGCCGGCCCCGGTTTCGCCGGTAAGGATGTTGAGGCCGCCGGCAAACTCGATGCCGGCATGTTCGATGAGGGCGAAATTGTTGACTGTAAGGGTTTTCAGCATCCGTATCCCTCCCTCCGTCAGGATAACAGGGACCGGAACCTGGCCAGGACGGCGGTGACCGCCTCCGGCGGCTTGACGATTATGCAGATGGTGTCGTCGCCGGCAACCGTACCGAGGATCTCCGACCACTTGACCGAGTCGATGGCATAGGCCACCGCCTGCGCCATGCCCGGCAATGTCCTGAGGACGATGAGGTTTAGGCTGTAGTCCAGGCCGACGACCGAATCCTGAAAGGATCGTTCGAGACGGGTCTGGGAATAGACGACGTTCTGCTCGGGCGGGAAGGCGTAGCGGTAACGGCCGTCGCCGGCCGGTATCTTTATGAGCATGAGTTCTTTGATATCGCGGGAAACGGTGGCCTGGGTAATTTCGATGCCCTTGCCGCGAAGGGCCTCCGCCAGGTCTTCCTGCGTTTCCACCGCCTGATTTTCAATGATTTCTTTAATCCTGGCGTGACGTAAAGCTTTCATGCTCTCCCCTCCCTGTCTTTTCGACCAGATATAAGACCGGCGGCCGGTTACGCTGGTTCAGAGCCTGCCAGCAGCCGACGGTAAATTCCCGTGACGGCAGGGTCGCCAGCATCCCGGCCACAGCCGTGTTTTCGTCGTAGCCGGCCGGATGGCCGGGATAGGCGATTACCGACATGAGGCCGCCGGTTACCAGCCGGTCGAGGATTGACCGCAAAGCGACGACAGTTGTGTCCGCCATGGTGGTGGCGGCATGATCGCCGCCCGGCAGATAGCCGAGGTTGAACATGGCGACATCGACCGGCCCGGCAAGGTACTCGCCCAGGCGGCTGTGGCATGCCTCGACAAACTTTACCTTGCCGTCGAGCCCTGCGGCCGCCAGCCGCCGGGCAGTTGCCGTCAGGGCCGCCGGCTGGGTGTCGAAGGCCCAGACGATGGCCTCGGCCGGGCTGCCGCCGGCCAGGAAAAGCGTGTCGTGGCCGTTGCCGCAGGTAGCGTCCACGGCTACGCTGGCGTTCGACAGCTTGTCCGCCAGCAGCCGCCGGGTCAGGTCTACCGCTTTAACCATGTTCAATGTCATCACTTCGCCAAAGTTTGCTGCGCAAGGTCTGGGAATAGTTGCGGCCGCTCAGGCGGACGAACCGCGAGCGGTACGGCGAGTGCCGCACGATGACGACGTCGTCCGGCCGCAGGCCGAAAACCGTCTGGCCGTCGGCGGTCAGGACGATATCGTCATGAGTGGCCTGCATGGTTATTTTTATCTCTTCCTTTTCCGACACTACCAGCGACCGCGCGTGCAGCGAGTGGGGGCAGATCGGCGTGAGGATTATGACCTTGAGGTTGGGGTTGACGACAGGCCCGCCGGCCGACAGGGAATAGCCGGTCGAGCCGGTGGAGGTGGCGACAATGAGTCCGTCGGCCGGATACTGGGCGGTGAGTTCGCCGTCCAGGTAAACCTTCAGACGGATAAGGCGGGAAAAGCCGCCCTTGGTCACGACGATGTCGTTGATGGCCGAGGCCACTAATATTTCCTGGTCGCCTCTCACGACGACGGCGTCCAACATCAGCCGCTCTTCGACCCGATAGTCGCCGCCGATAAGCTGGTCGGCAGCCACGGCGAGATCAGGCAGCTCGACTTCGGTGAGGAATCCCAGTTGGCCCATGTTGATGCCGCACACCGGCACGCCGGCCGGTGCAACTTCGCGGGCGGCGTTTATCAGGGTGCCGTCGCCGCCCAGGGTTATGGCCAGGGAGATTTCGTGCTTAATGGCTTCCCGGTCGCAGGCCAGTTCGGGGTAGCCCATGGCCCGCGCGGCGTCGTCCGGCAGCAGGACCCTGACGTTGCGTTCCTTGCAGTGCTGGATTAACCAGCCGAGAACGGTATTGACGCTTTGTTTCTTGGTATTCGGGAACAAGCCGAGAGTCAGCAACGCTTCCCCTCCCATTCATCCGCTTAGATTGGCGTGGGCTGCGGCCACCTTACGGGCCACATCCTCATCGCTCACCGCCGGGCCTGTGCCAGAGGCGGTCAAGTGCAAGAGATATTCAATATTGCCTTCCGGCCCTTTGACCGGAGAATAGGTCAGGCCGGCCGGCCGAAAACCCAGGGAGCTGGCGGCGGCGACAATGCGGGCCACTACTTCCCGGTGGACCGCCGGATCTCTGACGACACCCCGCTTGCCGACCTTCTCACGACCGGCCTCGAACTGCGGCTTTATGAGGACGACGGCTTCGCCGGCCGGAGCCAGGAGCGTCCTGACGACAGGCAGCACCTTTTCCAGTGATATGAAGGCAACATCGACGGTCGCGAAGTCGGCCGCCTCACCGATTTGTTCGGGGGTAACCTCGCGGATGTTGGTCCGCTCAAGGTTGACTACCCGCTCGTCGGTGCGCAGGCTCCAGGCCAGCTGGCCATAGCCGACGTCGATGGCGAAGACCTTGGCAGCCCCGTTTTTCAGGGCGCAGTCGGTGAAGCCGCCGGTCGAGGCGCCGACATCGATCATAACCTTGCCGGTAAGATCGACTGCAAACTCGGCCAGCGCCTTGGCCAGCTTAAGGCCACCGCGGCTGACGTAGCCGAGGCCCTCGCCGCTTACGGTGATTGCGGCGTCGGTTGCCACCTGGGTTCCGGCTTTGTCTACTTTTTGGCCGCCGACAAAAACCTGGCCGGCCATGATAAGGGCCCTGGCCCGCTCGCGGCTGGTCGCCAGCCCCTGCTGAACCATCAGCACGTCAAGGCGCTCCTTGGCCATCAGCGCACCCCGAATCGCTGGAGAAACTGCGCTACGTGGCCGGCGATACCCTCGCCGTTCAGGCCGTATTGGGCCAAGAGCTCGGCCCGCGACCCATGCTCAATGAATTTATCGGGCAGACCGACCCGGAAAAGTTTGACCCAGTTGAGATTCTGGCTGTTTATATATTCGAGGACGGCTGCGCCGAAGCCGCCGGCCAGGACGTTGTCCTCGACGGTAACGATGACGCC
>JAEZLU010000207.1 GCA_023415075.1 Bacillota bacterium | reverse complement strand
CGACTAGCCAATAACTCTTCATGCTTACCAGCTTCCACTATCCGGCCGTGATGAATGACGGCAATCCGGTCGGCGTTCTCGATGGTCGACAGGCGGTGGGCAACCACCAGCATGGTTCGCTGGCGGGCAATGTTTTCGAGGGCGCCCTGGATGAGGCGCTCGGTGGCGCCGTCGATACTGGAAGTTGCCTCGTCGAGGACGAGAACATCGGAGCGACAGGCCAGCGCCCGGGCAAGCGACAGGAGCTGACGCTGGCCGACCGACAGGAAGGCCCCCTGATAGCCGATGACGGTATCGTAGCCGGCCGGCAGGCGGCTGATGAAGTCGTGGATGTTGGCGGCGGCAGCGGCGGCGACGACTTCGTCCCTGGTGACGGCGGCATTGAACAGGCTGATATTTTCGGCGACCGTGCCGGCAAACAGGTGGACGTCCTGGAAAACGACGCCGATTTTGCGGCGCAGGAGGTCGAGCGGCAAGTCGCGGATGTCGGTGCCGTCGAGAAGGATGCGGCCGCGCTGGGGCTCATAGTAGCGAAGCAGGAGGTTTATGAAGGTGGTCTTGCCGGCGCCGGAAGGGCCGGCGATGCCGACGAATTCGCCGGCGCCGACGGTGAGTGAGAAGTCCTGGAGTACCCAGACATCCTCCTCATAGGCGAACCATACCTTCTCGAACACAATGCGGCCCGCGAAGCGGCGGTCGGTGGCCGGCGCCAGCGGCTCCTCCGGCGGGCGGTCGGCGACCAGAAGCTCGTGTACCCGTTCGGCGGCCGCCAGGGCCGACTGCAACAGGCTATATTTTTCGGCAAGATCCTGAATAGGCCAGAAGAATTTCTCTACATAGCGGAGGAAAGCGACGATGACGCCGATTTCGATGCCGGCCCACCGGCTCTGCCAGCCGCCGAACCAGAGAACGAGGACGACCGCCAGGGTGTAGACGAGGTCGACCAGTGGCCGGAAGAGAGCGAACGTCCGCATCTCCTTAAGGCCGGCCGCCAGGTACTCACCGTTGACGGCAGCATATTCGGCGCTGCTGCGCTCGAAACGGCCGAAAGCTTTGATGACGCTGATGCCGTTCAAGGTCTCCTGGAGGAAGGCGTTGACGGCCGATGTTTTTTCCCTAACGAGTCGGTAAGCCCGGCGGGCAAGTATCTGGTAGAAGGCAGCCAAGGCCAGCATGACCGGAAATACGGTGAAAGAGACGAGAGCCAACCGCCAATCGATGATGAGCATGACGACGATGATGCCGCCGAGGATGAGGCTGTCGCTGGCGAAGGCGACGATGACGTCGGTATAGAGGTCCTTTATGGCGTCGGTATCGTTCGTGACCCGGGTGACGATGCGACCGACCGGCTGGCCTTCGATGGTGGTGTAGCGCTGGTAGATGAGATGGCGGAAGACCTTCTGGCGAACGTCGAAGATGATTTTTTGGCCGACATACTGCAGGAGGATGGTCTGGAGGTAGCTAAGGACGAGGGCGGCAAATACGGTGGCGGCGTAGAGCATTGCGGTAGTCTGAAGGCCGGCCAGATCGCCGGCGACGATCTGGTCGTCGATGGCAATTTTGATGAGGTAGGGGCGGGCAAGGTCGGCGGCGGTAGCCAGCAGCATGACGGCCAAGGCCGCGGCCAGCAGGCCGCGGAAGGGGCGGGCGAACGTCCAAAGGACGGCCAGCAGGCGGCGGTCAAGGGCCGTGCCGCCCTGGGTGTTTTCGTATTCGCGGCCGCGGTAGTACATGCTCATGGCTCGTCACCGCCCGCCAGCTGCTGTTGATAGAGACGGTAGTAAAGGCCGCCGCCGGTGACGAGTTCCTGGTGGCTGCCCTGCTCGGCAATTGCCCCGTCTTCGATGACGATTATGGTATCGGCGCCTTTGACGGCGGCCACCCGTTGGGAGACGATAATGGTGGTGCGGCCGCCGCTGATTTGCCGCATGTTGGCCAGAAGAGCGTTCTGGGTAGCGTAGTCGAGGGCGGCGAAGACATCGTCAAGCAGGAGGATGGGTGGCTCCTTGACGAGAGCGCGGGCGATGGCCACCCGTTGCTGCTGGCCGCCGGACAGGCGGCGGCCCTTTTCGCCGAGAACGGTGCCGAAGCCTAGGGGCTTGCTGTCGATATCTTCTTCAACGGCCGCAGCGCGTGCAGCCGCGATGACCGCCGGTCGCGAGTATTCGCCGGCAAAGGCGATATTTTCGCCGATGGTGCGGGCGAAGAGCTGGCTGTCCTGAGGCACGTAGCCGATATTCTGCCTTAGGGTTAGGTAATCAATGGTATGGATCTCGGCGCCACCGATGAAGATAGCTCCAGCCGGCGGGTCATAGAGGCGCAGAAGGAGCCGCAGGAGGGTAGATTTGCCGGCACCGGTGCGGCCGACTATGCCGATGACAGCGCCGGCCGGGACGGTGAGGGAGATGTCACGCAGTACGAGGACCTCGCTCCCCGGGTAGCTGTAGGTGAGGTGACGGATACTGATGTCGGCGGCCGGCAGGGCGGCGGGAGCGGCCGGCAGGCCGGTCTCGTAGGCCGGCTGCTCGAGAAGCTCGGCCATGCGGGTAAGCGAAGCCGAGCCGCGCTGAACGGTGGCCACGAGGTAGCTGAAGCCGGTAACCGGCCAGATAAGCAGGCTGAGGTAACCGATAAAAGCGGTGAGGTCGCCGATTGTGATAATACCGTCCATTATCAGCCGGCCGCCGGTACCCAGGGCAATGGCATAGCCGAAGATGGGCAGGATATGGGTTACCGGCGTGTAGGCCGCCTGCAGCCTGGCGAGACTCAGGTTGGCGCCGACGCTCTGGCGGCTGACGTCGGTGAAGCGGTCGATGGCTGCCGGCTCGGCGGCGAAGCCTTTGATAACCCGGGCGCCGGCGAAGGTTTCCTGGGCGAACTCGGTGAGCAGGGCAAATTTCTCCTGGACCCGTTTGAAGCGTTCGTGCATCGGCCGGCCGAGAACGGCGGTGAAGAAGAGGACGAAGGGCAGCGGCAGAACAGCCTGCCAGGTGAGCTGCCAGTTGATGAATTTGGCCATGACGAAGAAGGAGACCAGTCCCTGGATGACGGCGTCGACCAAGAGGAGAACGCCGAGGCCGACGGCGACCCGGACGGCAGTGATGTCATTCAGGGTAAGGGCCATGAGCTGACCGGGGCCGCGCTGGTCGAAATAGCTGAGCGGCAGGCGGACAGCATGGTTGAACAGGCGCTCCCGCAAGAAAAACTCGAGATGACGGGTGGTGCCCATGAGTAATTCGCGGTAAAGGTAGCGGAGGCCGGCAATGAGGAGGGCGATGGCGGCCATGAGAGCCAGAAGGCTTCCAAGACCGGCGTCGCCGGCGACGAGGAGGTCGACGGCCTGGCCGGTGAGGCGGGGGATGACAAGCTGGAGCAGGTCGACGACGATCAGGACGGCGATGCCGAGGCTATACAACGGCCAGCGGCGGCGGAAAAACGGCGCCAGTATGTGAAGGTGGCGGAAAAAATCCATGCGAAAGTACCCCTGTTTACTTTAAGTCGCTGACCCCTACCCTATGATTTACGGGGTGACACAGAAAAAACCCTTTTTCGGCGGGATGTTTCCGACAAGGGTTTGCGGTACACAATATAGTATTGTGATACTATGAGGACTGGATAAGGAGTGGCGTCATGAGCATGTTGAAGCTGATGAATACGCCGGTTTTCGCGGC
>JAEZLU010000195.1 GCA_023415075.1 Bacillota bacterium | reverse complement strand
GCTTTCCCGCCCGAAGTCACCGAGCAGATGGTCTACAATTTCGTGCAGGGCGGCGCCGGCATCAACGTGCTGGCCCGCCACGCCGGCGCCAGCCTGGTACTGGTGGACGTCGGCGTCAAGGCCGACCTGCCGCCGGCGCTGCCGATCGAGCATTGCAAAATCCGCCGCGGCACCGCCAATATGCGCTATTGCCCGGCCATGACCCGCGAGGAAGCCGTCCGGGCCCTGCGGGTGGGCATCTCTGTGGCCAACCGGCTGGCCGATGAAGGCGTCGAAGCCATCGCCCTCGGCGAGATGGGCATCGGCAACACCACTGCCAGCTCGGCTATCACCAGTATCCTGACCGGGGCGCCGGTGGCCGAGGTGGTGGGCAAGGGCACCGGCATTTCCGGCGACGTGCTGACAACCAAGATCCGGGTTATCGAAGAGGCTATCGCCCGCCATAAACCCGACGGCAAGGACGCCCTCGGGGTGCTGACCAAGGTGGGCGGCCTGGAGATCGGCGCCCTGGCCGGCGTCGTTCTCGGGGCGGCGTCCAGGCGTATCCTCGTGGTGGTCGACGGATTCATCGCCGCTGCCGCCGTGCTTGTCGCCTACCGGCTTTGCCCGGCGGTCAGGCCGTACCTGATGGCCTCCCATCTGTCGGAGGAACCGGGCCATGCCATCGCCCTACGGGCTCTCGGGCTCGAACCGTGCCTCAGGCTCAATATGCGCCTGGGCGAGGGTACCGGTGCTGCCATGGGGTTTTTGGTACTGGACGCGGCGGTCAAGGTCCTGAATGAGATGGCCACCTTCGAGGAGGCGCAGGTGGCCCAGGCCAGCGACTGGAGCATCGCCGGCTGAGAAGTGACCGGGTATTAGCCTTTTAGGGGGGTGAACAAGGAAATGGCGACAGAGAAGCAGCGGGTTATCCAGGAATATGTTCCCGGCAAACAGGTGACAATGGCCCACATCATCCCCAATCCCCAGGGGGGCCTCCACGAGCGCCTCGGCCTCGGCGCCCAGGGCGCCATCGGCATTATGACGATCACGCCGAGCGAGGCGGCCATCATCGCCGCCGACTCGGCGGCCAAGGCCGGCAATGTCGAGATCGGCTTCGTCGACCGTTTCACCGGGTCGCTGGTGGTCACCGGCGCTGTAGCCGACGTCGAGGCCGCCATCCGGGCGGCGGTCAACACCCTGGTGAGTGTCCTCGGCTTCACGGCGGCGGAGGTGACGCGGAGTTGACGGCCAAGATACTGCTCATCGGCGGCATCGGCGCCGGCAAGACTTCACTGAAGCAGAAACTGCAGCGGCAGGCGCTGAGCTACCGGAAGACCCAGGTGCTGGAGTTTTCCGACTTGTTCATCGACTGCCCGGGCGAATATCTGGAGATACCCCGCTACTACCATGTGCTGATCGACGCCAGCCACCGGGCGGCTGAGGTTTGGGCCCTCCAGGACGCCACCCGCTCCCGTTCCTACTATCCGCCGAACTTCGCCAGCGTGTTCACCAAACCGGTCGTCGGTATCGTTACCAAGATCGATCGGGCCGAGGCCGCACCGGCCAAGGCAGAAGATTATCTGCGGCTGGCCGGTTTAAAGGGGCCGCTGTACCGGGTTTCGGCCCTCGACGGGGCCGGCGTCGACAGTTTGACCCGCCGGCTGGCGGCCCTGACGGCCGACGGCGCCAAAAGCTGACGGAAGATTTGTGACGATTTTCGCCACGGTTGCAGGATTTTTCCGGCCGAGGGCGAAGAGGGTATAAAGGTTAATAAGGTAATAGTGAGCAACAGCGCTCTTCAGGCCGGAGTCAAGCACGGCCGTGAAGGGTTTTTGTTTTTTTAAGGGAATATTGGGCAACAGTGCTCTTCAATGACCGTCATGCTTGTGACCGGTCATCAAGAGCTTTTGTTTTTTTCGACCTTTTTCCAGAAAGGGGGGCGCCGGCCGGCCGCAGGTAGACCATGAGCTGTGACAGTTTCAATGATAAAGGAGGAATTCCCCGATGAGTTCTGACGATTTGATGGTTACCAAAAAGATTGACGGCCAGCCGACCGTGCCGGCAAACGGCGAGAGTCCCCATCTGGTGCGGGTGCTGCGGCCTATTCATTTGTGGGCCCTGGCGGTCGGTCTGGTTATCTCCGGCAACTATTTCGGCTGGAGCTACGGCTTCGGGGCCGGCGGTCCCATCGGTCTGGCCATCGCCCTGATACCTGTTACGATATTTTACATAACATTCATTCTCTCGTATTCGGAGCTGGCCACCGCCATACCTCATGCCGGCGGCCCCTCGGCTTACGCCAGGCGGGCTCTCGGCAAGTTCTGGGGCTACATCAACGGCGTCAGCTGCCTGATCGAGTTCGTGTTCGCGCCGCCGGCCATCGCCCTGGCGGTAGGCGGCTACATCCATAACGTCGTTCCTTCCATCCCGGCCATGACGGCCACCGTGGTCGCCTTCCTGTTCTTCATCCTCATCAATTATTGGGGCATCAAGACGTCGGCCACCTTCGAACTGGTAGTCACCATCGTCGCCCTCGTCGGCCTCGTCATCTACTGGGGTCTGGCCCTGCCCCACTTCGATATCGGCAAGGTCATGCAGGAACCGCTGCTGCCGAACGGCTACGACGGCATCATGGCCGCCGTGCCTTTCGCCATCTGGTTCTACCTGGCCATCGAGGGCGGCGCCATGGCCGCCGAGGAAATGGTCAACCCCCAGAAGGATATTTCCACCGGCTTTCTGAGCGGCATGGGCACACTGCTGGTTATGGCCTTTTCGACCCTTTTCCTGACCGCCGGCATCGCCGACTACAACCTTGTCAAGGAAGTCGACTTTCCGCTGCCGATGGCGCTGACCGCCGTCTACGGGGAAGCTTCCTGGGGCGTCCTCCTTATCAACTTCATCGGCCTTTTCGGCCTGATCGCTTCCCTCCACGGGATAATCGTCGGCTACTCCCGCCAGACGTACGCGATGGCCCGCACCGGCTACCTGCCGAAGTTCCTGGCCTACGTCCATCCCAAGCACCACACCCCGGTATGGGCCCTGCTGCTGCCGGGTCTGGTCGGCCTGGGGACGGCTATGACCGGCCTGACCGACATCGTCATCACCATCTCGGTGTACGGCTCGGTTATCATGTACCTGCTCAGCCTCGTCAGCCTGTTCGTCCTGCGGGCCAAGGAGCCCGGGCTGAAGCGGCCCTTCAAGGTCACTTACCCGATCGTGCCGGCCATCAGCTTCATTATGGCGGTATTCTGCCTGTACAGCATGGTCAACACTTCGCTGGAGGTCCTCAAGTGGGTGGCCCTGGTATACGCCGTGGCGATAGCCTATTACTTCGTCTGGGGCAACAAGCGTATCCGTCCCTTTGAGGAAGAATTCGGCGTTCTCGACGAACTGGACAAACAATAACCGGAAACTCGTTTAAGAGAGAGGAGAAATCAGCATGGCTGAAAGAGAAAACCTCATTGCTTTGGGTATGGTTGAGACAAAAGGGGTGGTCGGTGCCATCGAGGCGGCCGACGCCATGGTGAAAGCGGCCAACGTCACCCTCATCGGCAAGGTCAAGGTGGGCGGCGCCCTGGTTACCGTCATGGTCCGCGGCGATGTCGGCGCCGTCAAGGCGTCGGTCGACGCCGGCGCGGCGGCGGCCTCGCGGGTGGGCGAACTGATGAGCTGCCACGTCATTCCCCGGCCCCATCCCGACCTCGAGGCCATCCTGCCGGTCCTGAGGTCCGAAAAACCGGCGACCCGTCCGGGGAAAACCGCCGACGGGAAATAGTCATGGCCAAGGAACTGACGCTGACCAGCGTGGGTATCGATATCGGCACGACGACAACCCAGTTGGTGCTGTCGCGGCTGTCGCTGGTCAACGTCATGCCCGGTTCGCAGATCCCGAAAATTGAAATAACCCATAAATGCGTCGTTTATCTGGGCAACGTCTATTTTACGCCGTTTGTCGACCGCCAGCGGGTGGACGGCGGGGCCCTCCGCCAACTGATCGCCCGCGAGTACGCCGCCGCCGGCATCGGTCCGGCCGACATAGACACCGGGGCGATCATCATCACCGGCGAGGCTGCCAAGAAAGACAATGCCGCCGAGATCATCCACGCCCTCGCCGAATACGCCGGCGACTTCGTGGTGGCCACCGCCGGTCCGGCAATGGAAAGCGTCATCGCCGGCAAGGGCTCGGGGGCCGAGGAATTGTCGCGCCGGCTGCGGGCCCGCGTCGTCAACATCGACATCGGCGGCGGGACCTCGAATATCGCCTGCTTCGAGCGCGGCCGCTGCCTGGGCACGGCCTGCGTCAACGTCGGCGGCCGCCTGTTTGAGGTCGATCCCCTCAGCCGTCGCCTTAGCTATATCTCGCCGCCGGCCCAGCTCGTCGCCGATATTGTCGGCAAACGGCGGGGCAAGCCGCTTTTCCCCGCCGCCGACGCGGCCGGGGAACTGGCCGGCATATGCGAGTGCCTGGACTATATGGCGGACTTGGTTGACCGGGTTCTGTTCGGTGAATCGACCGACCCGGCGGCTGCAGCTCTCTTGATGGGCAACGACCTGCCCGGCGGGCCGGCGGACGGCATCGTCTATTCTGGCGGCGTGGCCGGCTATATCTATCAGCCCGGCCTCAGCGACTGGTGGGTCCACGGCGACGTCGGCCCGCTGCTCGCCGAGGCTTACCGCCGCGGCCGGGCATACAGGAACCTAGAGGTGCTGCAGGGGGCGGAAACGCTCCACGCCACCGTCCTGGGGGCCGGCAGCCACACCGTCAACGTGTCCGGCTCGACCGTCACCGTGAGTGCCCACGCCCTGCCGCTCAGGAACGTCCCCGCAGTTTATCCGGAGGAGCGGCCGGACGGCAGCTGGACTTGGCTGAAGGCCGCCGGCGGATTCAGCGCCTCCCTTTACCGGACGGTGGCCCTGGTGGTGCCGCCGCTGGCCGACACCGACTTTACGACAATCACGGCCCTGGCCAAACGGCTGGCGTCCGAACTCAAGGAAATTACCGGCCGGCCCAAGGTGGTTGTCGCCCAGCAGGACATCGGCAAAGTACTCGGCCAGTGCCTGCTGCGGCAGCTGCCGGGCGAGGAACTGGTGTGCCTCGACGGCATCGGGCTCCAGCTCGGCGACTTCCTCGATATCGCCAGGCCGCTGCCCCACGCGGAAGCGGTGCCGGTTATCGTCAAAACCCTCGTATTTGCGCGCTAAAAAGCCGGCGGACATCGCCGGCAAGGTACACAGCGAAGGGTAGTGAAAGCGTGAAGCTAAAAACGCTCCTCTTTGGACAGACCTTTTGTTTCAAAGATGTCAAAGAAGTGCTGAGCAAAGCCAATGAGATAAAATCGGGCGACGTGCTGGCCGGCATCGCCGCCGCCAACTCCGCCGAACGCATCGCCGCCAAGCGGGTGCTGGCCGAACTGACGCTGGCCGACCTCCGGAACAACCCGGTCGTGCCGCCCGAGCAGGACGAGGTTACCCGGATCATCGACGGCGACCTCAACGAGGCCATCTACCGGGCCCACAAGAACTGGACGGTGGCCGAACTGCGGGAGTACATCCTGAAAACCGAGACCACCAATGATGATTTGCAGCGCCTCAGCCGCGGCCTGACGGCCGAGATGGTGGCCGGGGTGACCAAGCTGATGAGCAACCTCGACCTGGTGCTCGCGGCCGCGAAGATCAAGAACCTGGCTCACTGCAACACCACCATCGGCCAGTGCGGCCGCCTGGCAGCCAGGCTCCAGCCCAACCATCCGACCGACAACACCGAAGGCATTCTGGCCAGCGTGCGCGAAGGCCTGTCCTACGGGGTCGGTGACGCCGTCATCGGCCTCAACCCGGTGGACGACACGCTGCCGGCGGTTATCCGCAGCCTGGAGACGCTGCACGGGTTTGTCGAGGAGTGGCAGGTGCCCACCCAGATATGCGTGCTGGCCCATATTACCACCCAGCTCAAAGCGCTGCAGAAGGGCGCCCCCATCCATCTGTTCTTCCAGTCGATCGCCGGCACCGAGGCCGGCAACAAGGCCTTCGGCATCGACGCCGCCATTCTCGACGAAGCCTATCACGCCGCCCTCCGGGAAGGGCTGGCCACAGGCCCCAACGTCATGTACTTTGAAACCGGCCAGGGGTCTGAGTTGTCGGCCGAGGCCCATAACGGCGCCGACCAGGTGACCCTCGAAGCCCGCTGCTACGGCCTGGCCCGCCATTACAAGCCCTTTCTCGTCAACACGGTGGTCGGCTTCATCGGCCCCGAGTATCTGTACGACACCCGCCAGGTTACGCGGGCCGGCCTCGAAGACCACTTCATGGGCAAACTGACCGGCCTGCCGATGGGGGTTGACGCCTGCTACACAAACCACATGAAGGCCGACCAGAACGATATCGAGAACCTGGCCGTCCTGCTGACAGCCGCCGGCTGCACCTACTTCATGGGTATCCCGATGGGCGACGACGTCATGCTCAACTATCAATGCACCAGTTTCCACGATATCCCCGCCCTGCGCGAGGTATTCGGCCTGCGGCCGCTGCCCGAGTTCGAGGCCTGGCTTGTGAAGATGGGGATTTACGAAAACGGCAAGCTGACCGCCCGTGCCGGCGATGCCACGATTTTCACGCGCTGAGGGGGAGAAACCATGGCGATGGAAGATAGTATCCGCCTGATCGTCGAACAGGTGCTGGCCGAGATGGCCAAAACCGGCCGCGCTGC
>JAEZLU010000158.1 GCA_023415075.1 Bacillota bacterium | reverse complement strand
GCCGGTGTACAATGTCGTCAAGCAGGGAGCCCGCGGGCTGGTGGATATTGTTCTTGCCAACGCCCGCCGGTGGGAAAACCCGGATACGCTTGTTTTCTAATGCGGTGTGGCCTAAGGTCACACCGCTGTTTTTTTGGTCGATTAGGCCGATGAGCTGCTCGATTTCCGGCTTTCGAACAATATCGTTTTGCCTGTTTTTTGTCAGCGGGGGCGTTTCTCCAGTCCGTAGAGGTCCTCCAGCTTGTCGGTCATCAGGCTGTGGGCGTCGGCGATAGCCTGGTTGTAGACGGCCGGACCGACGGTCTCGAGGACGAAGTCGAGGATGACGGCCGCCTGGAAGTCGCTTATTTCCTCCCCGCGTTCGCTGGCGAAGAAGAATCTGATGCTTTCGACAAGCTCTTTTCTTGTTTCTTTGCCGAGGACTATTTTTTTCATGGCGATCACCTCGAATTCAGGTGGAGGTAATTTCTTGGAGTTTGAAATCGAGGGCGTCGCAGGATACTAGGTAGCAGCGGGTACCGTTTATGGCGCCGGCCGGGACGGCTCTGGCGGCTTCGTTGTGGAGATGGCCATAGACGCATATGGATACCGCAAACTCGGTCAGAAGGTCGGTGAAGCCGCTGGTGGCCTCGCCGGTGCGGGGCGGGTAGTGGAGCATGAGAATGAGGTTTTCGTGGCCGGCGGCACGGGCTGCCGCCAGCGAGGCGCGGGTCCGCCCGAGCTCGCGCTGGTAGATCGGCTGGTCTTCGGGGGTGAAGGCCGGGTCGGCGGGAGTAATCCAGCCGCGGCTGCCGCAGACCGCCCAGCGGCCGACGGCGGTGAAGCTGTTGTGGAGGAAGGTGAGGCGGCCGTCCACCGCGGCCGACAGTTTGCTGACCGTCTGCCACCAGTAGTCGTGGTTGCCGCGGATGAGAATCTTGCGGCCTGGCAGCGCGGCGATTTCCTCGAGGTCCTCAAGGGCGGCCGACAGCTTCATGGCCCAGGAGATGTCGCCGGCCAAGAGTACGGTGTCATCAGGGGCGACGCGGGCCTGCCAGTCATTTTTGATTTTTGTCCAGTGGTCCCGCCAGTGGTCGCCGAAGATGTCCATCGGCTTGACGGGAGGGTTGCCGGAGAGGTGGGTGTCGGCAATGGCAAAGATTTTCATCCTGTAAGTGGCCGGCGATAAGGGCCCATCTGCTGCGTTGTTCTTCCGGTTGCTTGCTTGCGTACGTTGGATGTACGCGGCGCGGCGCAATCCTCAGAGCCGCCTTGCATCTGGACCCTTCTCACCGGCCACACTCCTTTTTGTTAATAATATCTCTCAATCCAAATTATAACAGAATTATAACAGAGATAAAGCTGCTTGGCGAGTTGGCCGGCGAAAAAGGAAGAGCCATTGGCGGGGCGAATATGTTATTAATGTATAGGTTTTCCGCAGCTGCCACTATTTAACACTAGAAGGAGTTGTATTGTGTGAAACCGATCATTGGCATCACCATGGGCGACGCTACCGGCGCCGGTCCGGAGATCATCGTCAAGGCGCTGGAGGATAAAGGGCTGTATGACGTCTGCCGGCCCCTCATAATTGGCGACCGCGCCATAATGGAGCGGGCTGCCGGCATTGTCAAGATCCCCTTGAAGTTCCGTTCAATCGCGAATGTGGCTGAGGCCGAGTTCGCCTACGGCACCGTCGATGTCATCGACCTGAAGAATTTGCCGATCGACCTGCCGTTCGCCAAGGTAGACGGCCGCGCCGGCAAGGCGGCTTTCGAATATGTGGCCAAAGGAGTCGAACTGGCAATAGCCAAGGAGATCGACGCCATCGCCACCGCGCCTCTCAACAAGGAAGCCCTCAACGCCGGCGGCTATCATTATCCCGGCCATACCGAGATTCTCGGCGAACTTTCCCATACCAAGGGTTACGCGATGATGCTGACCGGCGGGCCCTTGCGGGTAATCCATGTCACCACCCATGTGTCGCTCCGCCAGGCGGCCGAGCTTATCAAGAAGGAGCGGGTGCTGCGGGTCATCGAGCTGGCCGACATGGCGGCCAGGCAACTGGGTTTTGCCAAGCCGCGGATTGCCGTGGCCGGTTTCAACCCCCATTCGGGTGAAGGCGGCCTGTTCGGCGACGAGGAGATCAAGGAGATAATTCCGGCGATCGAGGAGGCTAAGTCCAAGGGTTTCGACGTCACCGGCCCGGTGCCGCCGGACACGGTGTTCTACCGGGCGGCCATCAAGAACCACTTCGACATCGTCGTCGTCATGTACCACGACCAAGGCCACATTCCTCTCAAGGTGCTGGGCTTCGAGGAGGGGGTCAACGTCACCGTCGGCCTGCCGTTCATCCGCACGTCGGTCGATCACGGCACGGTGTTCGGTAAGGCCGGCAAGGGCACGGCCGATTCCCGCAGCATGAGCGAGTCGCTGTACCTGGCCGCCAAGATGGCCAGCCAGGAATAATGAGGGGGCTTTTGACTGATGGATACAGTAGTTAAGCTGCCCTATGGCAAGGATACGCTGGCGGTGAGTATCCCGGCCGACCACCTTATCGGCGTTTATGCGCCGCGGGACGTGGCCCCGGTGGCCGACGTCGCGGCCGAGGTGGCGCGGGCTTTGGCAGATCCCATCGGCTCGCGGCCGCTGCGCGAACTGGCCAGGGGGGCCAGGAAGGCGGTCGTCGTCGCTGACGACAACACCCGACTGACGCCTGCCGATAAGATCGTTCCCCTGCTCCTGGATGAGCTCAACGCCGCCGGCGTGGCCGACAGCCAGATAACGGTGGTGATCGCTCTTGGCACCCACCGCTTCATGACCGCGGCCGAAATCCTCGAAAAGTTCGGGCCGGCGGTGGTGGGGCGCGTGCGGGTGGTAAACCATGACTACAAGAATCCGGCCGAACTTGTGGCGCTGGGAACGACTGCCAACGGCACCTACGTGTCGGTCAACCGGGAAACTTATGAGGCCGACTTCAAGATCGGCGTCGGCAGCATTGTGCCTCACCACATTCCCGGATTCGCCGGCGGTGCCAAGATCGTCCAGCCCGGCATCTCGGGCGAGCGGACGACGGCCGAGACCCATCTTCTCAGTGTGCGGGCGCCCCGCTCGTACCTCGGAGTGCTCGACAACCCGGTGCGGCGCGAGCTCAATGAGATTGCCCGCCAGATCGGTCTGAACACCATCTTCAACACCGTCCTCAACCGCTACGGCGATGTGGTCGGCGCTTTTTTCGGCGATGTGGTCGCCGCCTTCGACGAGGGGGTCAAGCTGGCCCAGGCGGTGTACACGGTGGCCCTGCCGGCGGCGGCCGATATCGTGCTGGCAAGCTCCCACCCCTGCGACCTTGAGTTCTGGCAGGCTCACAAGACGCTATATCCGGCCGACCTGGCGGTAAAGGCCGGCGGCATAATCATCGTCGTCACTCCCTGCTATGAAGGGGTGGCGGTCACCCATGCCGACATGCTGGGCTACACCGCCCGTTCGGCCTGCGACATCCGCGATATGGTTTCCTGCAAGCAGACGGATGACGAAGTCGCGGCCGCCCTGGCCATTGCCTGGGCTCAGGTCAAGGAGCGGGAGACGGTATACCTGGTAGCGGGCGGCATTAGTGCCGACGAGGCCCGCGCCCTCGGCTTCGTGCCGTTCGCCAGCGCCCAGGATGCCCTCGACGCCGCTCTGGCCGCCAAGGGACCGGACGCCAGGGTGACAGTCCTGACCCACGCCCCGGATATGCTGCCGCGGATAGCCGAATAGTGAGCCTGCGGTCAGCGAAGGCTTAGGAGCCAAATGATTTTCCGGAAGAAGGTTTTATCCGCTATGGAGGAGCAGATTGCCGGGCTTGCCGAGATGCTGGTAAACGCCAACTACGTCCTGGCGTTCACCGGCGCTGGTATTTCTACCGAGAGTGGCATACCCGATTTCCGCAGTCCGGGGTCGGGGCTATGGGAGAAAATCGACCCCGAACTATTATCGGCCCGCACGCTAAGGACCGACCCGGCCCTCTTTTACCGCTACTACCGGGCGATGGACGAGATGCTGGCCGGCAAGGAGGCCAACGCCGGCCACCGGGCCTTGGCCGAGCTCAGCCGGCTGGGGGTGGTGCGGGCGGTGGTGACCCAGAATATCGACGGTCTCCATCAGCAAGCCGGCTCCAGGCGGGTGCTGGAGGTTCACGGCAATCTGGCGGCCTGCCGCTGCCTGGCCTGCAAGGAGGAATACCCGTACGGGCTGCTGCGTGAGCAGCTGGCTGCCGGCGGGGCGGTGCCGCTGTCACCGTGCTGCCGGGCGGTACTCAGACCGAGCGTGGT
>JAEZLU010000115.1 GCA_023415075.1 Bacillota bacterium | reverse complement strand
GCGGTTGCCAGGTAGACGGTGCCGCCGCCTGGAGGCGAGCCGGGGGCCGGCGTGAGGGCGGCGCGGCTGATGAGTTTGCGGCGTTCGGCGGCATAGGCGTCGGACAGGAGATCGGCAACCGCGACCTTCATGCTGCCGGGGGCGGCGATATGGGCCAGGCCGTCGGCAAAGGCCAGTTTGATGGCTTCAATCTGCCGGTGATAGGTTTCGACCGTTTCTTTGGCGTCGAAGTCGAAACCTTTGAGGATGTTGAGGGCGATGAGGGTGACAAGGCCATGGCCGTTGGGAGGAATTTCCCAGACGTCGTAGCCCCGGTAGTTGATATGGATGGGCTCGACCCATTCGGGGCTGAAGGCGGCCAGGTCGGCGGCCCGCAGGTAGCCGCCGTGGGCGTGGGCGAAGGCGGCGATTTTTTCGGCCAGGTCGCCGCGGTAAAAGTCGGCGGCTTGGGTTTCGGCGATTCGCCGGAGGGTCTGTCCGTGGTCGGTCGACCGCCAGATTTCGCCGGCCCGGGGCGCCCGGCCTTCGGGGGCGAAGGTGGCAAACCAGGGAAGGAATTGTTCGCCTTTCTCGGCGGCGAACCGGCGGTAGCTGAGTTCCCACAGCCAGCTGACGACCGGTGACAGTGGGTAGCCGGTTTCGGCGTAGTCGATGGCCGGCTGGAGGACTTCGGCCAGGCTGAGGCGACCGAAGCGTTCGACGAGGGCGGCCCAGGCGGCGGGCGCCCCGGGAACGGTGACCGGCAGCCAGCCGCTGAGCGGCATGGCCGTGTGGCCGGCTTTGGCGATTTCGCCTATAGTGAGGCCGGCGGGAGCCGGCCCGCTGGCGTTGAGGCCGTGGAGTCCGCCGCCGCTCCAGACAAGGGCGAAGGCGTCGCCGCCAATACCGTTGGAGGTGGGCTCGACGACGGTAAGGCAGGCGGCGGTGGCCACGGCGGCGTCGACGGCGTTGCCGCCCCGGCGGAGGATGGCCAGGCCGGCCTGGGCCGCCAGCGGCTGGGAGGTGGCGACCATGCCGTTCTTGGCGTAGACGACGCTGCGCCGCGACGGGTAGGGATAGTGCAGAGGATCAAAGGTAAGCGGGAATTTGTCGTTCATGGGGTGATTCCTCCATTCACAGCTCAGCGTTCTCGGCGTATTCTCCCTTAATGGGCTATACGATTATAGTATTTCTTGCCAGGCGGCGGGAAACCCTGCCGGCAAGTTGCCGGCAGGCAAGTGCCAAGACGAAAAGACCGGCGCTTGCGCACCGGTTTGGTTACTTAGATTTTCCAGGTAAGACCTGTACCGAAGCCGCGGTAGTTTTCTTTGGCCCGATTGGACCCGACCTTCTCAACCGTAAGGTGGCGGTAGGTAACCGTCAGCTCCAGGCCGGGATTAAGCTGCCGGGATAAGCCGAACTCGATGCTGGTGAGGTTGTCGCCGCCGCCGAAGATGGCGTAGGCCACCGTGCGGTCGCCGAGCCGTTTGCTGAGGATGGCGCCGGCCTGCGCGACCTTCTTGACGGCCAGGTCCGGGCTGCCGTGCAGGCCGTTGCCGCGGGTGCGGGCATAGCCGGCGTAGAGCTGGATGTTTTCGCCGAGTTTGTGGATGAGGTTGATTTCCCGGTTGCTGGTTCGCCAGTCGCCGGCTGAGCCATTGACGTCGTAGTCCAGCTGGCGGTAGCCGATGGCCCATTTGCCGCCCAGACCGACGGTGATCCCGCCGGCGAAGGCTTTGTCGCCTTCGAAGGTGTGGAGCTGCCATATGAGGTCGGCAGCGGCCCGCCCGTAGCTGAAATCGGCCAGCGGACTGGCCTGGCTGACACCGCCCGCCAGCAGTAGGGCGACTGCCAGCGAAATTATAAGCTTTCTCATTTTCCACCTCCTTGACTCACCTTTACAGTCTACGACGGTAGTTGCCGGTCTAGAATCTCCGGGCAAAAACCTTGGCCGGAAAATACGGCCAAAATTTGCGGGACAGGCGGCCGGGCAGGAATATGGCCGAAGCGGGTCGAAAACTACTTAACTGACAAAGGCAGCAAGAGGATGTGGACTTAGTTTGAAGATTGTTGAGCTAAACATAGATTTGATCGACGAGGACAGCGAGCAGCCCCGCCGCCAGTTTGACAAGGCGGCGATAGACGATCTGGCCGAGAGTATCCGCGAGGTCGGCCTGCTGACGCCGATCAAGGTATGTAAGGCCAAGTACGGCCGCTACAAGATCATTTTCGGCAACCGCCGCTACAAGGCGCTGAAGCAGCTGGGTTTTCGCAAGGTGCCGTGCATTTTGGCGGAGAACGTCGACGAACTGGATATTTATTTCGAGCAGTTGACTGAGAACATCCAGCGGGAAGGGTTTACGCCGGTCGAGGAGGCTATGGGCTTCGAGAAGCTGCTCGACCAGGACGGCCGCTGGAAGATTTCGAAGAAGTACCTGGCCAGCCGTCTGGGCAAGTCGGAGAAGTATATAGTGAATAAGCTGGGTCTCTTAGTTTTCGGCCCCGAGGTCCGCAAAATCATTTACGGCGGGGCGGCGATCGTCGCCGGCAAACTGACCGAGGAGCAGGCCCTCAGCATGAAGGATGTGCCGGTCGAGTACCGCGACCAGTTGGCCCTGAAGGTGGCCAAGGACGGACGCAGCGTCAAGGACGTCAAACGGATCGCCCAGCTGTTCATGAGCGCCGATAACAGCAATCAGCTGAAGGAACGGCTGATGCATCTGCCGTGCCAGGAGCTGGTGCGGATTGCGATCGAGAACGATCTGACCAAGCAGCAGGAGAAGGCTGCCGAGGCTGCCAAGGCCGAAGCGGCGAAGGCAGAGGCCGCTGCAGCCGAGACTGCGAGGGCCGCGGCCGGCGACGACGGCAACCCGGCCAGCGACGACGAGATTATCGATAATCTTCCGGATAAGCGGCTGCCGGCCTTTGAGGCCGTGAGCCAGAGGCTGGCCAAGCTGGCCGCCTGGGAGCCGCTGGACCCGGAGACGGTTAAGCAACTCAACGAGCTGCCGCCGGCCGAGCGGCAGAAGCTGGCGGCGGCGGTCAGCGCGGCGGTCGGCACGATGGAGAGCCGGCTGGCCGAATGGGTGCTAATAAAGACGATACTGGAGAAATAGTGAAAGGCCGGCTTACAGCCGGCCTTTTTGATTGGGCTTTATAAGTTGGTTATTTTAAGGCAAATGGCGGGCTAAGCACCGCACCCGAAAGCTCCGCTTCGCTTAAAGGAAAAGACCGGTCTGCTTCGTTTGTCTACAGTCGTAACACTCCTTCTGCAGTGTTTTTTATTTTATAAAGAAACGTATGTAGTAGCATCTGTGAGCAACGACTGAGCATAGTTAACTGTAGTTTAATCTCGGAAAAAAGGCTTAGGAAGTGTAACCCTTTGCTGGAAGACGACATAATATACAGTGAAGATCCTGAAAAAAGGAGTGTTATTTAGAATGCCTGATAAAATTAGTGATGCGCGGGGTTGTGATTGGAGCGATGAATGTGAAGAGAGCAAATGCGAAACTAATTTGGGGATTTTTTCCAAATTTCGCTTCGCTACCCTAAACCCAAACATCAGTGGCGTCGTTACAATCCCTATCCCTGTAGTACCTCCTGACAAACCCGTGGTACTTGCGACGCTGGAAATCAAGATTGATGATCCAAAAGACGTTGTATGGTTAACAGGCGTTGTGGGATGGAATGGCGTTACCAATGGCACTGGACTCGGTAAGATAGATGCCATCTTTAGTATTTTCCGGAATGCGCCGAACACTACCACAGGGCAGCTGATTTTCAGTACCCGCCAGAGTACAGAAGCATTCCCTGAAAGTGAGTTTGAAACTGCCTCGATTGATCATGTCGATAGCACGCCACTAACTTCACACTGTCAGCAGACTGTTACCTATTTCTTAACCGCCCAACTTCCACTCCCCGGTAGTACAGGAAATGTAATCGGGCCAATCACCTTTACAGCAGCGGAGATTGAGCGTAAATCTAAACATGAATCGGACGACTAAATTGTAGAGTAAAAA
>JAEZLU010000076.1 GCA_023415075.1 Bacillota bacterium | reverse complement strand
CTATGTAATACGGAATGCCGGCGGTCTGGAGGGCGGCGGCGTAGGTGTCGATGTCGGTGGTCGTCCGGAAGAGGACGGCGATGTCGCCGTAGTTGACCGCCCGGGCGGTTTCGTCATGGCCGATGAGCGGCTCGCGGCCGCCGACCATGGCGGCGAGGCGGCGGGCGACGGCCTGGGCCTCGGTGGCCCGCGGGTCGGACTGCCCGCCGGCCGGCTGCTTGGCGACGGCGATGAATTCGGCCCTGGGCTGGCCGGCCGCCGGCGCGCAGCGGAAGGGGCGGAGCGAGCTGAAGGGTATGAGGTCGTCAGCGGTGTCCATGACGGCGGCGAAGCATTCGTTGAACAGGTCGAGGAGACCGTCGAGCGAGCGGAAATTAACGTCGAGTTCGATGAGCTCGCCGCCGCCGGCGGCGATGTCGCGGCGCACCTGCTCAAAGACGGCGACATCGGCGCCGCGGAAGCGGTAAATAGACTGCTTGGCGTCACCGACGATGAACAGTTTGCGGCCCTGCAGGCGGTCGGCGTCGCCGCCGGCCACCAGGTAGACGATCTGACGCTGGAGGTCGTTGGTGTCCTGGAATTCGTCGACCATTATGTGGCGGATACGGCTCTGGTAACGGCGGCAGACGGCCGGTCTGCCTTTTAAAAGGGCGGCGGCCCGCAGTTCGAGGTCAGTGAAGGTGATGGCCCGCTGCTCGGCCTTGTGGGCGGTCAGGCGGCCGTGGAGGGCCAGGAAAAGTTCGGCCAGGGCCGGCATTATCGCCAGGGCGGCCCGGTCGGCCCGGATGAGCCGCAGCTGTCTGAGCTTCTCCTTGAGGTCGGCGACAATGGCTTTGTCTTTGGAACGCCGGTCCATGCGGCCGAAATAGTGGTCGAGGACGTCATCGGCGTCCTCGCTGCAGTCGGCGGCGGCGATGGCGGCAGCCACCTCGGCCCGGCCGGCAGCCAGTTTGGCCACGCGGGCGTACTGGGCCCCTTTGGGGTCGAGGTTGGGCTGGAAGGCGATAAGTTCGTCGCAGAGAGCGAGCAGCTCGTGTTTGACGGCGGCGGCGCCGGCCACCGCCCGGCGGTAGGGCTGGCAGAGATAGTCGGCCAAACCGGCGTCCAACCGGCCGGCGGCGGCCAGTTTGTCGTAGAGATCGGCAACGGCGGCGGTGAGGGCCGCTTTGTCGTAGGCGGTCAGCAGGCTGTCGAGCCACTCAGCGCCGGTGGTCAGACCGTTATCAATGACCTCGGCCAGGGCTTTTTCGGCCAGCAGGACGGCTTCGATTTCGTCGAGGACGGCGAAGCCCGGGTCGAGGGCGGCCTCGACCGGATTATCGCGCAGCACCCTGGCGCAGAAGCTGTGGAAGGTGCCGATGGGAGCGCGTTCAAGAGCCTCGCCGACCTCGCGCCACCGCCGGCCGCCGTCGTCGGCGGCTGCGGCCAGTTCGGCCGTCCGGGCCCGGATGCGCTCCTTCATTTCCTTGGCGGCTTTATTGGTGAAGGTGATGGCGAGGATTTCGTCGCAGGTCGCCCGCTCGCTGGCCAGAATGTTCAGGTAGCGTTCGACAAGCACCTTGGTTTTGCCGGCGCCGGCGCCGGCCGAGACGGCGACATTGGTGTCGAGGGCGGCGATGGCCCTGGCCTGGGCAGGCGTATACTCAGCCATCGCTTTCACCTCCGGCCGCCTGGTCGCCGCCGGCTTCGTAGCGGCAAATGGCACGGGCTGTACAGTAGGGCGGACAGGGGCCAGTCGGCCGTACCGGGAAAAGGCCGGCTTCGATGTCCCGGCAGTAAGTCAGCACCCGCAGGCGGATTTCCTGCTGGAGGCCCGTCCAGTCTTCGGCCGTAAGGTTGCCGGCGTCCTTGGCGGCGCGGTGGCCGATGTCGCCGGCCAGCTCGCTTCGCCACATGCCGCCGTCCTTGCGGCGGCCTTCGACCGAGTAATAGCCGCCGCCGGCCACCAGGCCGTCGGCCGGACAGAGGTGCTGCTCGACCGCCATGATGTAGAGGGCGGCCTGCAGGTCGAGGCCGTCGGCCAGATCGCGGAACCGCGGCGCGTATTTGCGTTTGTAGTCGATGACCGCCAGTTTGTCGCCGACGGCGTCGATCCGGTCGATTTTACCGACTATCCGGGTTACGTCCCCGCCTGCCGTGAGTTCGAGAGGCGCAGTCTGCGAGCTTTCGTCCATGCCTTCCCTGAGCGGCAGGCCGAAGCCCCATTCGAGGTGGGCCGGAGTGAAGGCCAGGCCGTCGCTGTTTTGCTCGGCGATTTCGAATTCCAGCCAGCGGGCGAGGATGGCGGCCAGCCGCCGGCGGCGGTAGGCCCACTGTTTGCCGTTGACCAGTTTGCCGGCGGCAGCCAGGCGGACGCATACACCGTCAAGCAGAGCATCAAGCTCGCGCAGGTAGTCGTCCACGGCTTCGGACCGCAGGGTCTGCCGGCGGTGGGCCCGCAGGAAACCGGCCAGCACCTCGTGGTAGATGGTGCCGATGATATCAAGGCCGGCCTCCTCCTCCCTCTCCTCCCAGTCTTCGAGCTTGAGCACCTGATTGGCGAAGTACATGAAGGGACACTGGGCGTAGGCTTCGAGGTCGGTGATGCTGTAGGCCGCCGACCGAGGGCCCTGCAGGCCGACGCGGCCGTTGTAGACGCTGTCGCCGCCGCGGTCGGCTTCGGCAGCCAGCCGGCGGCGAAAGTCGCCGTCAAGAAGATGGGCGAAAACGTAGTCGGCCACCGCCGGCGGCGGCCCGGCCGGCTGGGCGAGGTCGAGCAGAGTTTTGCCGGCAAGGTCGCCGGGGGAGTAGCTTTCTTCATAGCCGCCGGCGAACAGCTGGCCGGCGGCGTATTTTTCCCGCGGCACCACCCCGGGAGCGAACAGGCGAAGAACCTCGGCCAGGTAAGGCGAGGCCAGGGTTTCGGCGTCCTCGTGACAGCTGAGGGTGAGCGACTCTTCGGCCAGGGCGACGGCGACGGCGAAGTAGAGGTTTTCCTCGTCGCGGCGGGAAGCGGCTACCGGCAGCAGGAGGTCGCCGATGGCTTTCAGTTCTTTGCGTTCGCGGTCGTCGTACAGCCAGTTCTCGCTGGTGCGGGCGGGAAACTCGCCGTCGGTAAGGCCGAGAATGAATACAGCCTTGAAGGTCGTCCCCCGCACGCCGGCGGGGCTGACAACCTGGACGCCGCGCTCGTTATAGCCTTCAAGGGTTACGGCAGGCTCGGCCAGGGCCTGGCGGAGATATTTTTTACCAAAGTCACCCGCAGATAAACTGACGTCGGCCTGGCCGGCGGCGGCGAAGCCGTCCTCGACCGCGTCGAGCACTTC
>JAEZLU010000332.1 GCA_023415075.1 Bacillota bacterium | reverse complement strand
CCCTCCTGGGCCTGCGGCGTCGGCTGGAGCTACTGGCTGACCTGGGTAACTTATGTGCCGTCGGAAATGATCGCCGCCGGGATTATCATGCACGCCTTCATCCCGGAAATCAGCGAGATGTGGTGGGCGGTGAGCTTTGGCCTTATTATCACCGCGATTAATCTCAGCAAGGTCCATTTGTTCGGTGAGATGGAGTTTTGGCTGGCGCTGTTCAAGATTCTGGCGCTGGTGATGTTCGTGGTGCTCGGCGGCCTGATCACCTTCGGCTTAGTCGGCCACCACGGTTATGTCGGCGGCAGCGTCCTGCTGGACAGCGGCTTTGCGCCTGAAGGCTACTGGGCAGTCCTGCTGACGATGGTCATTATCTTGGTGAATTTTCAGGGCTCAGAAATCATCGGCCTGGCGGCCGGGGAAACGCAAAACCCTGGCAAGAGCATCCCGGGAACGATCAGACAGGTGACTTTCCGGATTATCGGCCTCTACATCATCCCGGTCGCCGTGCTTGTAACGATTTTCCCCTGGGATAAGGCCGGCCTGGAAAACAACGTGTTTGCCGCCGCCCTGGATTATCACGGTCTGAGCTGGGCCGGCGGGCTATTCTCGTTCATCGTCCTGACGGCCGCCATTTCCTGCTCGAACTCGGGCCTATACGCCTGTACGCGGGCGCTGTACGCCCTGTCGCAGGAAGGGATGGCCCCCAAATGGTTCAGCCGGCTGAACAGGCAGGGCGTGCCACAGAATGCTACCGCTGTTTCCATTGTCTTTTGCTGGCTGGGAGTCATCATCTATACCTTCGACCAGGATAAAAATATTTACACCTATTTGCTGGCTTTGTCCGGTTTTTCCGGAGCCATCGCCTGGATATCGATCTGCTGGAGCCAGCTTAACTTCCGCCGCCGCCTGGAGCAGGCCGGCGATATAGCGACACTATCTTTCAAAACGCCGTTTTTCCCTTATATAACCCATTTCGGCATCTGGGCCCAAGTGGCATGCCTGCTTATGGTGGCGTTCACCGAGGAGTTGCGCACTTCGCTCTACATCGGCCTGCCTGCTCTGATCGCCCCGGTGATCGTCTATTATCTGGCGACCAGAAGGAAAGCCCTCGCCAGTATTCCGGAAACGAACGAGAGTTAGACGACAGAAAAAAAGGAGCATCCGCAGATGCTCCTTTTTTCTTTGCTTTTCCCGACTTATTGCTTTGCCGGTTTGACAGCGAGACGAACGGCTTTTTCTTGGTCAGCCTTGTGGCTGATATAGTAGGCCAGCAGGCTGCCGATGACAACGTTGACGCCAAGGAAGATCAGGCCGTAGATGAAGTTGCCGGTGGCATCCTTGATCCAGCCGACGACGAAGGGGCCGGCAAAACCGCCCAGGTTGCCGATCGAGTTGATGAGAGCTATGCCGGCGGCGGCAGCGGTGCCGGTGAGGAAGGTCGAGGGAATTGTCCACAGGACCGGCATACAGCCGTAAAGGCCGATGCTGCTTGCGGAAAGGAAGACGATGGTCAACACCGGACTGTTGCTGAAAAAGGCGCTGCCCAGAAGACCGCCGGCGGCCAACAGCATGGCGAGAGTCAGGTGCCAGGTACGTTCCTGGAAATGGTCGGAACTGACGCCTATGAGCAACATGCCAACGGCGGCGGCCAAAAAGGGAATAGCACTGACCAGGCCGATCTGGGAAGAGGAGAGACCGCCAAAGGCTTTGACGATTTGCGGCAGCCACATGTTGACACCGTAAATGCCGGTTACGATCGTCACGTACACGATGCCGATCAGCAGCACCCGTGGGTTGAGCATCGATTCCCAGAGGCTGTATTTGCGAACCGCTTCGACTTTGGCCTGCTCGGAGTCGAGCTGGGCCCGCAGCCACTGCCGTTCTTCGTCGGACAGCCATTTTGCTTTCTCGGGTTTGTCGGTAAGGTAGGCAAAGGCGATGATGCCGACAAGGATGGATGGCAGGCCTTCTAGTATAAACAGCCATTTCCAGCCGGTCATGCCAAGAACACCGTCCATGCCTAGAATCCAGCCGGAGACGGCCGAGCCGATCATCAGGGCGATGGGCTGGGCAAACATGAACCGGGAAATGATGACCCCCCGGTATTTCTCGGGGAACCAGTAGGTCAGGTAAAGGATGATGCCCGGGAAAAAGCCGGCCTCGGCCGCGCCGAGCAGGAACCGCAGCACGATAAAGCTGACTGTGCCGCTGGTCATGGCCATCGCCGCCGACAGGATTCCCCAGCTTATCATTATCCGGCCGATCCAGAAGCGGGCGCCGTATCTTTGCAGAGCAAGATTACTGGGTACTTCGAACAGGAAGTAGCCGATAAAGAATATGCCTGCCCCCCAGCCGAAAACCGTGGCCGTAAGGCCGATTTCCTTGTTCATCGTCAGAGCTGCAAAACCCAGATTCACGCGATCGATATAGGCGAGAAGATAGGCCAACACAAGAAACGGGACAAGTCTCCAGGAAATTTTGTTGATCATTTTCGCTTGCATTTGCTCGGTCATAACCTCAGCCTCCCCTATTTCTCTAAACGATGCTGCTGCCCGGGTACCTCACGCCGGCGCTATCCCCCTCCCCGCGTTGGTCTGAACGCCAGCTGAAATCTATTTAAGCACTTTTTTGACGCTGTCGACGATGGCTTCGGTCGTCAGTCCGTAATGCGCCAGCAGTTCTTCGTAGTTGGCGGCTGAAGTACCGAACTTGTCCTGAACGCCGACGAATTCGAGCGGCTTGTCGGTAACGCCCCTGAGAGCTTCGGCGATGGCGCTGCCCAAGCCGCCGACAATGCTGTGCTCTTCGGCGGTTACCACCCCTCGGCTGCCCTGGA
>JAEZLU010000334.1 GCA_023415075.1 Bacillota bacterium | reverse complement strand
TCCGGCGGCAGCTTAAGGACAACTGGTACGTCGAGCCGCAGGCCGAGCTGACTTTGAGCCGGATAAACGGCGCCAGCTACACGACAAGCGACGGCACCGGCATCAAGAGCGACGCCGTCAACTCCCTCGTTGGCCGCGTGGGGCTGGCGGTAGGCCGCCAGGTCGGTGACATCCATTACTACGGCAAGGTATCGCTGGTCCGCGAGTTCACGGCCAAAGCGGCGATAACGGCCGCCAGCGGCGGCTTGTCGCCGGTGGACATGCGGCAGGACCTCAAGGAAAACTGGCTGGAATTCGCCCTCGGCCTGACCGGCAAGCTCGGCCAGCATACCGACGGCTACCTGGAACTCACCCGCACCACCGGCGACAAGGCCAAGACGCCCTGGCAGGTAAATGTGGGTGCGCGGTGGAGCTTCTAGGTAAATAGCGGAAGATAAAGGGCTGCCCCTGACAAAGAGGGACAGCCCTTTTATAGCGACACATACGAAACCCGCTAGTCCGGCTTCGCCATACACTGGTCGAGATAACGCCGGCCGGCCGCAGCTATAGTGGTACCTTTCCCGGTAACCGACTCGACGAGCTGTTGCTCTTTCAGCAAAGCCAGCCGCGTCTTCACCTGCTGCTCGGTCAGATTGACGCCGTACTTCAGCAGCTTACGGCGGATGGCAGACCGCCCCAGGCGTTCGTCGCGCCTTTTTTCGGCCAAAACCTCAAGGATCGCCCGGATTTGGGCCTGCCTTTCCGGGGCTTGTTCCTCGAGACCCGGTACGTCCTTCTCGCGCGGCGCCACCAGGGACAATAATTGCAGAATATCGGTAAACATGTCGGTAGAAAAAGGACTGACGGCAACGATGAACTCGGCGATATTCTCCAACTGGCGAACATTGCCCGGCCAGCCGTAATTATCGAGAAGCTCCTTGATGGGGGCGTCCAGCCGGGGAACGTCGCGCTTATGCAGCTTGGCGTACTTATGCAGGAAGCAGTCCAGCAAGACGCCGATATCTTCTTTTCGCTCGCGCAGACTGGGTATCGGCAAAGGAAAAACGTTCAGGCGGTAGAAGAGGTCCTCCCGGAACTGCTTCGCGGCCACCAGCTCCGACAAATTCCTGTTTGTGGCCGCAATAACCCTGACGTCGATCGGGATCACCTTATCGCCGGCCACCCGCATGATCTCTTTCTCCTGCAGCACTCTGAGCAGCTTCTTCTGAATGGCCAGAGGCGCGTCGCCCACTTCATCGAGGAAGACCGTCCCCGTGTGGGCCATCTCCAACAGGCCGCGTTTTCCGCCCTTTCTGGCGCCGGTGAAGGCCCCCTCCTCATAGCCGAACAGCTCACTCTCCAGCAGCGTTTCCGATAGCGCGGCGCAGTTCAGAGCCACAAACGGCCTCCCACTGCGGACCGAAGCGTTGTGAATAGACTGGGCGAACAACTCTTTGCCGGTACCGCTTTCGCCGACCATCAACACCGTCGAATCGGTCTCGGCGAGTGCTTTCGCTCTTTTGATCAGCGCCTGCATAGCCTCGCTCTTGTGGATAATGTCGGCGAAGTTATACCTGGCCGTATAACCGGAATACTTTTTTTGTTTGCGGAACTGCTCGTCGATATCCCTGATGTTCGTCAAATCCTTGATTATCAGCATCTCCGTCTTTTTGTCGGTAGGCAAATCGACAGTTTTCCGGGTAACATGCAAAGAACGGTTATCGACGGAGGCGAAAGCATTCTCCTCGTTGGCGCTCTCGTAATTGACCGCGATCGCCTGTTCCAGCGGCTTGCCGAACAAGCGGTCCTTGCCGAGCAGTTCCGACGCCTTCAAATTGTGATAAGTGATGACATTGTTTTTATCGGTAAGCAACACGCCGTCCTCGAAGTTCGTTATTACCATCTCCATCTGGCGGTGCAGCATCTGATTGTACCGGGACTGTTCCGCCAGGCTCATGGACAGCTTGACGTAATTTTGAATATAGCGCGAGTTTATCAGGTCATCGTCCGCCCATTCCCCGGTAAGATGGTAAAGGACCTGCGAAATCGTGGCGATACTTATCAGACGGTCGCCAATGTCGATAACCTGCTCGATCCCCGCCGGCACAAGCTGCGGTTCGCCGGGGGTCACCGCTATGGAATAACGGCCCGCCAGCGGTTTCTGCGGGTCATACGGATGAAAATTGGCATGAGTGATGCCGATTGTATTAAGCTCCTGCACCACATCCACGGCGCTTCCATAAAGAACATTCACGACAAGTACGTCGGCGTTGGCCGGAATATCGAAAAGGGCTCTCATCTTTTGCGGATTGATCGTCCGTTTGGCGATTACGTATTTGCAGCCTTCCTGGATGAACGGGACGACAAGGTTTTTGATTACCGGCGTGGTAATTAAAATTAGATCATCGGCCACCTTCTGATCAGGAGTCAGGTCGCTGCAGGCCACACTCCTGATTTTCACTTTGTCGGGGATAATCTCCGACAACTGCAGGTACACGTCCCGGCACGCCTTCGCATTGTAAGAAACGCTTGTCAGTCCCATACACCGGCCACCTCTCCTGTTAGCATAATATAACCTTCGTTCCCGTCGGGCATTTCCCTGCCCCAAATAACCTGGTTTTAACCAATATTGAACCAGGTTAATACCCAGGCAAGTGTTCGCACCCCCGGTTTCGCGATAGCGGCGGCCTTTACGCCAACTTCAGCGGTTGGCATGACATTTGCACTTACAGCCTTCGAAACTGCGAACTCGGTATGAACGCCATCGTATTCGGAGGAAAAAATGGACAAGACCCGTCTGGCAATCGTGGGGTTTGGCAATCTTGGCCGCTACGCGCTGGAAGCCGTACAAATGGAACCCGATCTCGCCCTAAGCGGCGTGCTTGATCCCGCTCAGGCCGGCCACCGCTATGACGATACGGCAGCGCGGATAGCGGGGCGGCTCGACGACCTTGAGCCCTTCTCGGTGGCCCTTCTTTGCGTCCCGACCCTGCAGGTCGCCGAAATCGCGCCGCACTATCTCGCGCGGGGAATCTCCACCGTAGACGCCTTTGACCTCCACGGCACGGCCATCGCCGATCTGCAGCAAAACCTGGACCGGCACGCCAAAGCGGGCGGGTGCACCGCCATCTCGGCCGCCGGCTGGGACCCCGGCATTGACTCGCTGCTGCGGGCCGTATTAAAAATACTCATTCCCCGGGGGAAAACCTTCACAAACTACGGCCCGGGGATGAGCCTCGGCCACAGCGTTGCCGCCAGGACAATCCCGGGCGTCAAAGACGCCGTCGCCCTCACCTACCCCCTCGGGTACGGCAAACACCGCCGTCAGGTATACA
>JAEZLU010000333.1 GCA_023415075.1 Bacillota bacterium | reverse complement strand
GTAGCGGTGACGGCCAATGGGCCGAGCGGGCTGTCAAGGTAGCCTGTGTAGCGCTCGCCGGTGGTGGAAGGCTCCATACGGTTACCCTCTTTCTGGCTAGTGATCTTGGGATGAGTTTATGCGGCCGGCTGCCTGCTGCCGCTGCCAGGCCCCCGGGCTGAGGTCGGTGTGGGCCCGGAAGGCGGCGAAGAAGCGGGCCGGGGTATTGAAGCCGACTTCAAGGGCGGCGCGGGTGGCGGTAAGGCCGCCGCCGGCCAGCAGGAGCTGGGCCTGTCTGACGCGTACGCCCCGCAGGTACTCAGACGGGCTGAGGCCGGTGCGGGCTTTGAACAGGCGGCTGAGGTGATAGCGGCTGAGACCGACGCGGCCGGGCAGCTCGGCGAGGATGGCCGGGTTGGCATATTCGCGGTCCAGCAGGTCGCAGGCGGTCTGGATGGCTTCGCCGCCGGGGTCGTGGCCGGCGAGGTCGGGCCGGCAGCGTTTGCAGGGGCGGAACCCGGCCTGGCCGGCGGCGGCCGGGCTGGCGAAGTAGCGGACGTTCTCCCGGCTGGGCGGCCGCGATTTACAGGAGGGGCGGCAGAAAATACCGGTGGTGGTTACGCCGTAGTAGAAGCGGCCGTCGTAGCGGCCGTCGCAGGCGAGAACCGCCTGCCACATGGTTTTTTCGGCTTGGTCGGCCATTTTGCCGCCTCCCTTCTTCGCTTTTAGCATATCACAACAAAGGTCGGCTGGCGTCCCGCTTTTTGCTGTGTAATTTGGCGGCGGGCGGATTTCAGGAATTCTGCCGCGGATTGGCGAAAGAACAGGGCAGACTTACCAGGCATTTGCCGCAGACGTCGGCCAGTCCCAGCTCAGCCAGGCGGTCGGCGTTTTCCCGGCACATGGCTTCGCAGCGGTGACGGTCAAAGCCTTCCCGGGTAAGGGCGCCGTTGACGCAGCGGTCGACGCATTTGCCGCAGCCGCCGCCGGCCGTGTAGAGGCAGTTTTCACCTGCCGGCCGCGGCGTAGGGGCAAGCTCGAGGTCGGTGACGATGCTGCCAAGGCGGCCGCAGCAGCCGCGGGCGGTGATGAGCATGTTGTTCAGGCCAAAGGTGCCGAGGCCGGCAATATAGGCGATGTGGCGATGGGACCAGTCGCTGATGAGTTTTTGCCGGTCGAAGTTGTGGGTGGCCGGCAGGACGACAGCGGTGTGGCCGCGTTCGGCCAGCCGGTCGCGCACATGAGTGTTGATGGCCAGTATCAGCTTGTTGGTGGCGATATAGGCGGTGGCCCAGGTTCGCGAGGTTTCCCGGCCGCCGACGTTGCTGAGGGGGACTTCGCGGACAAAGGGGATAAAGTAGACGATCACCGAGCGGGCGCCGGCGAGGATATCGCCCGGCAGGGCGTGGGTGGGGCTTATCCTGGTTTTGAGGGTGGGGAATATGGGGTCGGCGGCGGCGGCGACGCCGATGAGGGGCCGGCCCCAGATGGGCTCGGCGCCGGTGGTGGCCGGGTAGGCTTCGATGTAGCGGCTGATGAGGTCGCGGACGTAGGTTTCCATAGGTCCTCCTGTCGTCAAACGGGATTTTTTCATATGTTCAATAGCGGCAGGCTTAATCCTGCCAAGGAGGATTTGCCAAAAGCAAGCCCGAATAGCAAGGTTAGGCGATTTTTTCCTCGGGGGGCACGGATTCATGTTCAAGAAAACCATTCTTACGGCAACTTTGTTCTTAGTGCTGGCCGCTTCGTCCGTCAGCGCCCAAACCATTGTATATATACCAATCGACGACCGCCCGGTCAATCTCCAGTATGTCGTCGATACTGCCAAGGCCGCCGGGGTCGATATCGTGACGCCGCCGGCCGACCTCCTGGGCAGCCGCACCAGGCCCGGCGACCCGGACGGCCTTTGGTCGTGGCTGTTCGACCAGGCCGGCACCGCCGACGGCGTGGCCGTGGCGGCCGACTCACTGCTGTACGGCAGCCTGGTGGCGTCCCGTACTCATCAGATGCCGTCAGATGCGATCGAGGCGCGGCTCGCCAATTTCGCCAAGCTCAAGGCCGACAACCCAAGCCTTCGACTTTATGTCTACTCGACCATCATGCGGACGCCCCATTACAGCGCCGGCGGCGTCGAGCCGCCATACTACGATACCTACGGGCCGAGCATCTTTCGCATCACCGCCCTGCGGGACCTGGCCGAGATGTGCGGCCTCAGCCGTCAGCAGGAAAGCGAGCTGCAAAGCTTGCTGGCCGAAGTGCCATCGGCGGTGCTGGCCGACTGGTACGACCGGCGGGAGAAAAACTATGCCGCCAACGAGTGCCTGGTCGAATACGTCAAGAACGGCACCTTCGCCTATTTGCTGCTCGGGCGGGACGACTGCTCGCCCCAGTCGCAGTCGCATATGGAGTCCCGCCACCTGGCGGCAGCCACGGCCGGCCTGCCGCCGAGCAAGTACGTCTCCTTTCCGGGGGCCGACCAACTGGGCATGCTGATGGTGACGCGGGCGATCAACAACGCCGTCGTCCGCATGCCGGTTACGCGGGTGTTCTACAGCCCGGGAGTGGGGCCGGAGACGGTGGCGTCCTACGAGGATGTCGCCGTCGGCCGCACGGTGAGCGGCCATATCGTGGCCGCCGGCGGCCTGCCGCTGCAGTCGGCCCGGGCCGACCTCGTGCTGGCGGTCAACACGCCGCTGGACGGCGTAACCCATGAAGCCGGCAGCCCCCTGAATAGCGACAAACCGACAGCGGCGACCATAGCCCTGACGGCGGCTGTGGCCCGGGAGCTGGCGGCTGGCCAGCGGCTGGCGGTGGCCGATATTTCCTTCGCCAACGGCGCGGACAACGCCCTGATGGCCGAGCTGTCCAGGCGCGATCTGCTGTTTAAGCTGACGGCCTACTCGGGCTGGAATACGGCCAGCAATACCATCGGCTTCGTTATCGGCCAGGCGATGCTGTCTGAGGGGATGCCAACCGCAGCCAAGGATAGGCTGCTGGCGGTGCGGTTCTTTGACGACTGGGTCTACCAGGCCAACGTGCGGGCGGCGGTCGGCAACGAGGTGCTGTACCCGGCCGGCGGCAGCTGGTTTTACCTTAATGACCTGGCCCCCCTGCTGACAACCGAAACCGACAAACGCCTCAGAGCCTTCGCGGCCGCCAATTTCCCGGCTTACCCCCTTGATAGCTTTAAGGTGAGTTTCCCCTGGAACCGGATGTTTGAGGTGAAGATAGATTTATAAAAAAACCGGCTGGCGAAAAGCCAGCCGGTCAGGCTGTCGACAAACCTAGGCTGGCTAGAAAGGTCCAGATGCAAGGCGCACCGGAAAAGCGCGTCGCGCCGCGTACTGCGGGATGTACGCAAGCAAGCGCTTTGAGGAGCAACGCCGCAGATGGGCCTTTATCGCCAGCCGGTTTTTTTCTGTTCAGTAGCTGATGAGGGCGGCGAGTATCAGGCCGCTGGCCAGGCTGACAAAGGCCGAGAATATGCCGACGGCGACGTTGCCTTGGGGGATTTCCTTGAGGACGGTGA
>JAEZLU010000286.1 GCA_023415075.1 Bacillota bacterium | reverse complement strand
TCATCCGCCTCGGCAGCGGCTCGCTCGGCGGCAAGGCCCGCGGCATCGCCTTCATCAACTCGCTGCTCGCCAAAGCCCAGCTGACCGACAAATACGAAGGCGTCAAAATCAAGGTCCCCCGCTCCTTTGTCATCTGCAGCGATGTCTTCGAAGAATTCCTTGAGGCCAACAACCTCTATGATTTCACCGCCAACGTCAGCGACGAAGGCGAAATCGCCCGCCGCTTTATGGAAGCCGAGCTGCCGGCCGTCATTCGCCAGAACCTCGAAGTTCTCACCCAGTACCTCAAGTGCCCGCTGGCCGTCCGCTCCTCCAGCATCCTCGAAGACTCGCGGGTCCTGCCGTTCGCCGGCATCTACAAAACCTACGTCGTCCCCAACAGCTACGAGGATGCGGCCGTCCGTTTCAAGCAGCTGGCCGACGCCGTCAAACTCGTCTTCGCCTCCGTCTTCTACGCCGCCCCCGTCCACTATGCCCAAAACGCCGGTATCCGCATCGAAGAAGAAAAAATGGCCGTCCTCATCCAGGAACTTGTCGGCGAGCGCCACGGCGACCTCTTCTACCCGGTCGTCTCCGGGGTCGCCCAGTCCTACAATTTTTACCCCTTCCACCCAATGAAGCCGGAGGACGGCACCGTCAGCCTGGCCCTCGGCCTCGGCAAGGCGGTCGTCAGCGGCGAGCAGGTCCACCGCTTTTCGCCGGCCCATCCGAAAACCGACAACCACTATATAAACCCGGAGGAATACATCGAAAAAACCCAGCGGGCCTTTTACGCCGTAAATCTCGAGACCTCGGCCGCCATCACCCTGTGCGCCGACGACGACTGCGGCTACGAAAAGCTGCCCATCGCCCGGGCCGAGGCCGACAACACCCTCGAATACATCGCCAGCACCTACTCGGCCGAAGACGACCACATCTACGACAGCCTCAACCACAAAGGCCTGCGGCTCATCACCTTCGCTCCCATCCTCAAAGACAACCGCCTGCCGCTGCCCAGCATAATCAAAGACCTCCTCCGCCTCGGCAAACAGGGCTTCGGCACCGACGTCGAAATCGAATTCGCCATCAACATCCCCCAGGACCGCAAAAAGCCCAAAGAGTTCTACTTCCTGCAGATCCGGCCGATGGTCGTCGGCAGTGAAGCCGTCCAGGTACGCGTCGACGACAAGCGGGAAGCCTGGTGCTACAGCAACCACACCGTCGGCAACGGCAGCTACCAGGACATCTGCGACATCATTTTCGTCAAACCCGACGCCTTCGCCATCCAGGACAGCATCGAGATCGCCCCCGAGATCGGCGCCCTCAACCAGCGGCTGTTCAAGGAAGGCCGGCGCTGCATCCTCATCGGCTTCGGCCGCCTGGGCACCACCGACCGCTGGCTGGGCATCCCCCTAACCTGGCCGCAGATGTCGCAGGCCCAGGTCATCGTCGAAGTCGACCGCCCCGACCTTCACCCCGAGCCCTCGCTCGGCAGCCACTTCTTCCACAACCTCACCGCCACCAAAATGGGTTACCTCCATATCCAGCACGGCGACGAAGACGAAGGCCGCATCGACTGGGACTGGCTCCTCAGCCAGCCCGTCCTCGAGGAGACCGCCCGCGCCCGCCTGATACGGCGGGAGGAGCCCTTCCTGGCCAAAATCGACGGCCGCAGTTTCAAAGGGGTTATCTACAAATAAGGCGGGGAGCAAAAACTATTTCCCGATAACAAATCCCTATGGCCGGCAACTGATAAATGCCGGCCATTTCCCTTGTTTTTCCCAGGAAAAGGGGCTAGAATATTATTAAACCCCACCCCTGGGGGGCGGGAATAAATCGGCAAATAGCCGTTTCCGGCTAGCGAAGCAATTACCAGTAATTATTGGGAGGTATGAACATGGACCACGACAGGGGTTGGAGCCCCTACCTGGCAGGCGCGCTCAGCGGCCTGGTCTCGATACTGTCGGTCTGGCTTGCCGGCAAATACCTCGGCGCCTCCACCACCTTCGTCCGCACCACCGGCATGTTCGAGAAACTATTCGACCCCGGCAGGGTCGCCAAAATGGACTACTTTATCCGCGAGGCGCCAATGATCGACTGGCAATGGATGATGGTCGTCGGCATAGCCATCGGCGCCTTTATTGCCGCCATCACCTCCGGCAGCTTCCGGGTGACGGCCGTGCCGCCCATGTGGCGGTCGCGGTTCGGCCCCGGCGTCGGCAAGCGGGCTGTCGCTGCCTTCATTGGCGGCATCATCGCCATGTTCGGCGCCCGCCTGGCTGACGGCTGCCCCAGCGGCCACGGGCTTAGCGGCTCGCTCCAGCTGGCGGTCAGCGGCTATATCGCCCTGGTCTGCTTCTTCCTCGGCGGCGTCCTTGTCGCCGGCCTTCTCTACCGGGGAGGTGAATCCCGGTGAACGATCTGACCTACGGCCTCATCACCGGCATCCTTTTCGGCTTTTTCCTCCAGAAAGGGCGGGTGCTCCGCTACGACAAGCAGCTCGGGGCCCTGCGTTTCCAGGACTTCACCATCGTCAAGTTTATGCTCTCCCACATCATCGTCGCCATGGTCAGCGTCTACTTCCTCTACGACCTCGGCCTGGTCAAACTGGCCCTCAAGCCGACCATCCTCGGCGGCGTCATCCTTGGCGGCCTGACCTTCGGTGTCGGCTGGGGCCTCCTTGGCTACTGCCCCGGCACCTCGCTCGGCGCTTTGGGCGAAGGCCGCTGGGACGCCGTCTGGGGCATCCTCGGCATGCTGGTGGGTGCCGGCCTGTACGCCGAAGCCTACCCCTTCCTGAAAACGACGGTGCTTACCTGGGGCGACTACGGCAAAATCACCATCCCCCAGGTCCTCGGCGTCAACCACTGGCTGGTCATCGCCGTCATCGTCGCCGCCACCCTCGCCCTCTTCTACCAACTCGAAAAATACGAAGCCAGCCGCCGGTGATATCGGTTGCCGATAAAGCCCCATCTGCGGCGTTGCTCCTCAAAGCGTTTGCTTGCGTACCGTCCAAAGTACGCGGCGCGGCACGCTTTTCCGGTGCGCCTTGCATCTGGAGCTTTTTCGGCAACCTTCCCATGGACACCGTCGATAACTGGTTGCGGTACCGCCAAAACAAAAGCCAAAAAAAATAGGCCCACACAAAAAAGGACCGCCTTTGTCGGTCCCTTTTTACGGACTTACTGCTTGATGGTTTCCTTGTAAACCTGCTTGCCGTCCTTCATTTCGATGATCACCACGCCGCGCACGGCGTCGTGGGTGGCGTTCAGCGCCATCTCGCCGCTCACGCTCTTGAAGCTCTTGGTCGCCGCCAGGGCCTCGCGGATTTTATTAGCGTCGGTGCTGTCCGCCCGTTTGATGGCGTCGGCCAGCAGATAGGCGGCGTCATAGCCCATGGCGGCCATCGAGTCCGGCTTCTGGCCGTATTCTTTCACATAGGCTTCGACGAACTTGTTCGATTCGGGAGTCTTGTCGTCGGCCGAGTAGAAATTGGTGAAATACGTATTGTTCAAAGCCTGCGGTCCGCCGAGTTCGACCAGTTTGGGCGAGTCCCAGGCGTCGCCGCCGAGAATGGGCACGGTGATGCCGAGCTCGCGGGCCTGTTTGATGATCTTGCCGACATCCTCGTAGTAACCGGGAATATACAGGAGTTCCGGGTTCTGGGCCTTGATCTTGGTAAGCACCGGCTTATAATCCTGATCCTTTTGCAGATAGGCTTCCTCGGCGACAACCAGGCCGCCGCCCTTGGTAAAGGCGCCCTTGAAGATATCGGCCAGGCCTTTGCTGTAGTCGCTGGCGCTGTCGGTCATGATCGCCGCCTTGCGGGTCTTGAGGCTGTTCAGGGCGAAATTGGCGCCCACAATGCCCTGGAACGAATCGGTGAAGCAGGCGCGGAAGGTATACTCTTTCACCTTGCCGGTGCGTTCGTCGACAGTTACTTTCGGGTTGACGGTAGCGGCGGCCACGAAGGGGATCTTGTTGGCCTCGGCGACGGCCGAAGCGGCTATCCCGCACGAGCTGACGGTAAAGCCGGTCACCGCGACCACCTTATCCTGGGTAAGCACTTTTAGCATCGCGTTGGTCGATTCCGAAGGCTCGCCCTTGTTGTCGGCGGTCACGATCTGGATCTGTTTGCCGAGAACGCCGCCGGCGGCGTTGATCTCCTTGAAGGCCAGTTTCGTGCCGTTGGCGGCCGAGGTGCCGTAAGATGCGGTGTTTCCGGTCAGTTCATACACCATGCCGACCTTTATCCCCTGGCTGGCACCGCCGCCGCAGCCGGCAACCAGGCCGCCG
>JAEZLU010000280.1 GCA_023415075.1 Bacillota bacterium | reverse complement strand
TCGGTCACGACAACGCCATTGGCGATAAGCTTGGCCAGCGCGTCCTTCTCGAACTTGTCCCAGGCTTCCTTCTGGAACTTCACCGACTCCTGGGCGGCTTCCTTGATTATCTTCTTGTCTTCGTCCGCCAGCTTATCCCAGGCGACCTTGCTGACCATCAGCACTTCCGGCACCCGCTGGTGGCTGTCGAGGACGTAGTTTTTGACAGCTTGGAAGTGGTTGGCGGTCAGGTAGCTGGGCGGATTGTTCTCGGCGCCGTCGATGACGCCGGTCTGGAGGGCGCTGAACACCTCGCCGTACGGCATCGGGGTAGCGCTGGCGCCGAAGGCTTTCATCAGCTCGATGTTGATGGCGTTCTGCATGACGCGGATTTTCATACCCTCGAGATCATTGGGGCCTTTAACCGGCTTTTTGGTGTAGAAGCTGCGGGAGCCGGAGCTGTAGTAGGCCAGGCCGACCATTCTCGATTTCTCGAGGTTGTCGAGCATCTTTTTGCCGAAATCGCCGTCCAGGAACCGCCAGACGTGGTCATTATCATTGAAAATATAGGGCAGGGAGAATACGCCGAACTGCTTGTTGAACTCGGCCAGCGTGCCGCTCGAAATACGGGTGAACTCGATCGAGCCCATCTGAACCTGCTGGATGACCGAATTCTCGTCGCCGAGCGATGCCGAATCATAGACCTTAATTTGGATGCGGCCCTTGCTCTTCTCGTTGACGAGCTCGGCAAACTTCTTGTCGCCGAGGGTTGTCGGATAATCGGCCGGGTGGGCCTCCGCCAGGCGGAAGTTCAATTTGGGTTTTTCGGCGGCCGGCGCGGCCGGTTTACTGCCGCCGCAGCCGCTTACCACCAGCGCCGCCGCCATAGCGATAACCAGACATACTGCTAACCATTTCTGAACCTTCATTATGTACCCTCCTTTTTTATACTGGTCCCCGAACAATACTTTTTCGCCATTCCCTCCCCCTCGCGAAAAATTATATTGTGTCACCCTACTTAAATAGGGTTGGCAACCACATAACGGTCGCGGGGATATAAGTTATCAGCATCAGAACCACCAGCATCGCGTAGAAGAACGGCATCATCGCCCTGGTTCCCTGAGCGATCGACACCCCGCCGATGGCGCAGCCGATGAACAGCACCGTGCCCACCGGTGGTGTCAGGAGGCCCATGCCGGCGTTGAAAATCAGCATCAGGCCGAAGTGGATGGGATCCATGCCCACCGATACGCACACCGGCATCAGCACCGGCGTCAGGATGAGGATCATCGGCGCCATGTCCATCGGGCCGCCGAGGATGAGGAGCAGGATGTTGATCATCATCAAAATGACGTACTTGTTGTCGGAAACGCTGAGGAACCAGGCGGTGACCAGGTCGGGGATGTCGAGGTAGGCCATCACGTAGCCGAAGGCGGCCGAAGCGGCGATCAGGAAGTACACCATCATAACCGTCCGCATCGTCCTTTTCAGCACGTTCCACATCCGCGACAGCGGCACCTCGCGGTACACGCCGAAGGCCAGGATGAACGAGTAGACGACGGCCAGGGCGCCGGATTCGCTGGCGGTGAATATGCCGGAAAGGATGCCGCCGAGGATGATGAAGGCCGGCGAAATCGACAGCAGGCCATGGAGAATGATACCGGGGACTTCCGATTTGGCCACCGGCTCGCTGGGCGGGTAGCCCCGCTTGACTGCCATCAAGTAAGCCACCGTCATCAGCGAAGCCAACAGCATAAAGCCGGGGACGATGCCGCCGAGGAACAGGCTTTTGATCGACAGGCCGCCGGCGACAATCGAGAACAGCACCAGATTGTGGCTGGGCGGCACCACGACCCCCTGGATGGCCGAGGAAATCGTCAGGCCGACCGCATAATCGGCGTCATAGCCTTTTTTCTTCATCGCCGGGATCATGACCGAGCCGACGCTGGCGGCGTCGGCGCCGGCCGAGCCGGAAATATTGCCGAAGAACATACAGGCGATACAGTTGACCAGCGCTAGGCCGCCGCGGATCCGGCCGACCAGCAGGCTGGCGAAGTTGACCAGCCGCTGGGCCAGGCCGCCTTCGCCCATTATCTGGCCGGTCAGGATGAAGAAGGGGATGGCCAGCAGGGAAAACACCTTAACGCCGTTGATCATCTGCTGGCCGACTGTCGGCAGCGGCACGTCGAGATAAATCATCGTGAGTAGCGACGACGCGAACAGCGCCTGGGCCACCGGCAGCTTCAGCAGGGTGAAAGCTATGAAAGTTACTGCAAGAATCCAAATAGCAACAGTATTTACGTCCATTACTGTTTCACCTCCGCGTCGCTGCCGCCGACCTCGATATCCGAGCCCTTATGGCGCTTCGTGTCAAAGCCCAGCATCTGCAGGATGGAATACACGCAGACCATGAAGCCGCTCACCGGCATGACCGCATATACCACGCTGTTCGGCAGCTTGGTGGCCGGCAGGGTAGATTCGAGCATCAGCACCGTGAACTCCCAGCCGTAAACCACGAAATACAGCCCGTAGATAAGGCCCATGATATCGACCCACTTGTCCAGCCATCTGTTGACGCGGGCCGGCAGATAATCGGTCAGCGAATCAACCCCCAGGTGGATGCCCTCGCGAAAGCCGATGGCAATGCCCATGAAAGCGAACCAGACCAAAAATACCAGGATGGCCTCCTCCGACCAGAAAAACACGAAATTGAACAGCTTCCGTGTGGCCACCTGAACCGTCATGACAATGATGACGCCGAGCAGGGCCATGATCGCGCAAGTCTCATACAGCGTGTCGAACATCAGCGCCAGGCGTTTTAAAAATTGCATAATTGCGACCCCCTTTCACTGTGGACAACCCACTTAGCACCGGTCGATGGCGTCCCACAGCCCCTGGAGATACACCGCGCCCAGGGCCCGGTCATAAAGGCCGTAGCCCGGCCGGCCGCTCTCGCCCCAGATCATCCGCCCGTGGTCCGACCGGATAGGCCCGGTGAAGCCGATATCGTGGAAAGCCTTCATAATCTCGTACATACTCAGTGTAGCCTCGTCGTCCTTATGGGCCGTTTCGTGGAAAATGCCCGGACTGTCGATCCTGATATTGCGCACATGGCCGAAGTGGATGCGGCCCAGCTTGCCGAAATGGCGGACGATGTCCGGAATTTCGTTGGCGCGGTTGGCGCCGAGCGAGCCGCTGCACAGCGTCAGACCGTTGCTCGGGCTATCCACCAGGCCGACGATGCGTTCGAGGTTGGCCATGGAAACGACGATGCGGGGCAGGCCGAACACTGACCAGGGCGGATCGTCGGGGTGGATGGCCATTTTGATGCCGCTCTCCTCGGCCACCGGCACGATCGCTTCCAGGAAATACTTCAGATTGGCGAACAGCTTTTCATCGTCGACGCCCTTATACAGCTCGAACAGGCGCCGCAGCTCGCTCAGCCGCGACTTCTCCCAGCCCGGCAGCTCGAAGCCGTTCGAGTTTTTCTCCATCTTGTCGGCCATCGTCTGCGGATCGAGGCGCTTGATGATATTCTCGTCATACGCCAGGACGGTCGAGCCGTCGGCCAGCACCTTGGCCAGCTCGGTGCGCGTCCAGTCGAAAACCGGCATGAAGTTGTAGCAGACCACTTTCACACCGGCCTGGCCCAGGCGGCGCAGCGTCTCGTTGTAGTTCTCGATATAGCGGTCGCGGCTGGGCAGACCCAGCTTTATATCCTCGTGGACATTTACGCTCTCGACAGTTTGGAACAGCAGTCCGTGGTCCTCGATGTCCTTTTTCAGGGCCATAATCTCTTCTGTCGGCCAGACCTCGCCGACCGGCACGTCGAACAAAGCGCCGACGATATTCTTCATCCCCGGGATCTGCCGGACATAGGCCAGCGGGATGTTATCATGCTTGCGGCCATACCAGCGAAACGACATTAACAACAAAATCACTCCAATACCTCAAAAGTTGCTGACTCACTTGCCCATAGAATAAGTGCGGCAGGAAAAACATAAGCTCCGGCACAAAATTA
>JAEZLU010000249.1 GCA_023415075.1 Bacillota bacterium | reverse complement strand
GTGGCCATGGATGCCGCCCGTACGGCGCTCCGGCTGGGGGCCGAGAAGGTATACATCGTTTACCGCCGCTCGGAAGAAGAAATGCCGGCCCGCCATGAGGAACTGGTGCACGCCAAGGAAGAAGGCGTCGATTTCCGCCTGCTGACGGCGCCTGTGCAGATACTTGGCGACGAAAAAGGCTGGGTCAAAGGCATCGAGTGCATCAAGATGGAGCTCGGCGAGCCGGACGAGTCCGGCCGGCGCAAGCCGGTGCCTATCAAGGACTCCAACTACGTGCTGGATGTCGACACGGTGGTCATGGCCATCGGTCAGGGACCCAACCCGCTCATCCAGAACACCACGCCGGGACTGCCGGTGAATAAGCGGGGCAACATTGTCGCCGACGAGGCCGGGGCTACCACCAAGGACGGCGTTTTCGCCGGCGGCGACATTGTGACTGGCGCCGCCACCGTCATCCTGGCAATGGGGGCCGGTAAGAAGGCGGCCGCCCGTATCCACGAATATGTGCAAAATAAGCGGGCCGGCAAGTAGGAATAAGGTCCGCAGACCTTGAATAATTACCATTAAGCCAATAAACGGAGGTTTTACTATGTTGGAACAGGCCACCCGCATGCAGGGGATGTCGTCGGCGATTTTTACCCAGGTGGATGATATGCGCAAAAAGGCCGCCGCCGCCGGCAAAGATGTCATTACCCTCAGCATCGGCAGCCCCGACATGGCGCCGGCTTCTCATATCATCGACGCATTGAAACGCGGTGTTGCCGACCCTAAAAACTACGGCTACGCCTTGTCGAAGGGAATGCCGGCGTTCTTGCAGGCGGTAGCTGACTGGTATCGGACGAAGTTCGGCGTCAGCCTCGATCCGGCCAGCGAGGTTCACTCGCTCATCGGTTCGCAGGAAGGCCTGGCCCATATAGCCCTCTGTTATGTAAATCCCGGTGAGGTCGTGCTGGTACCAGATCCCGGCTACCCGATATATTTCGCCGGGCCGCTGGCCGCCAACGCCGAACTCTACACCATGCCGCTACGGCCGGAGAACGCCTACCTGCCCGATCTTGACGCCATCCCGGCGAATGTGCTGGCCAAGGCAAGAATGATGATCCTTAACTACCCCAACAATCCGCTGGCGGCCACAGCGACGGCCGACTTTTTCAACAAAGTCGTGGCTTTCGCCAAGAAACACAATATTCTCGTATGCCACGACTTTGCCTACAGCGAGCTGGTCTTCGACGGCTACCGGGCCCCGAGCTTCCTCAGCGTGCCTGGGGCCAAGGAGGTCGGCATCGAGTTTCACTCCATGTCCAAAAGCTTTTCGATGGCCGGTTGCCGGGTGGGCTTCGTGGTCGGCAATGCCCAGGCAATCGAGCTGCTGGGCCGGATAAAATCCAATTTCGATTACGGTATTTTCTTTCCCCTCCAACAATCTGCCATCGCCGCCCTTACAGGGCCGCAAGACTGCACGGCGGCCACGGCGGCCGAATATCAGCGGCGGCGGGACATCATCGTCGACGGCTTCAACGCCATGGGCTGGCAAGTGCCACGGCCCAAGGCTTCGATGTACGTATGGGCGCCGGTGCCGACCAAGCAGACATCCTTTGACTTTGCCGCCGCCATGATCGAACACGCGGGCGTGGCAGTGGTGCCGGGGGTTGGCTTCGGTCCATGCGGCGAGGGCTATGTGCGGGTCGCCCTGGTGCAACCGGTCGACCGGCTTCAGCAGGCGGTAGAGCGCATCACCAAATGGTTGGGTTAATTAATATGGGGAAGGGGAAGTTTGCATGCGCGCGCTGAATTTTTACTCATCCAATTATCACAGCCAGTTGGTCTGCCGACGCAAAACCTGTACCATCCGACTGGGTGACAAGACCAACAAGTATGCCGAAGGCGACATCGTCTGGGTGACTGTGGGTAAACGGTTTCAGCCGAAGAAAAAGATATACACCGCCTGTATCGACCGCGTGCTGGTCAAGCCCATCTGCGAACTTACCGCCGAAGACCTGCAGGGGGAAAACCCCGACCTGACAAATGTTGAAGACCTGGTGGTCTTTCTCCAGTCGATCTACGATAAACCGCTTACTCCCACCGATACGGTTACGGTGGTCTACTTTTCCGAGATAATCGAATAGCAAAGCAAGGGAGTGTTTCGTCTCATGTCCAAACCACAGATCCCCGTGGGCATATCGGCCCGCCACATCCACGTATCCCCTGAACACCTGGCCATTCTGTTCGGACCGGGTTACGAGCTCCAGGTTTATAAAGACCTGTCCCAGCCTGGCCAGTATGCCGCCCAGGAAACGGTCGACCTGGTGACCGAGAAGGGCAGCTTCAAAAAGGTAAGGATTCTGGGACCGACCCGCAAGTCGACCCAGGTGGAGATCGCTCTGACCGACGCCATGAAGCTGGGCATCGTGCCGCCGGTGCGCGACTCGGGCGATATAAAGGGTTCGCCCGGCCTGACAATCGTCGGCCCTAAGGGCGAGGTCAAGCTGACCGAGGGCGTTATCGCCGCCTGCCGTCATATCCACATGACACCGGCCGACGCCGCTGCATATGGTGTCAAGGATAAAGACATCGTCAAGGTTCGAGTGGGCGGCGACAGCCGCTGCCTGATCTTCGACCGGGTGCTTGTCCGCGTAAACGAGAACTTTCGCCTGGAAATGCACCTTGATACCGACGAGGGCAACGCCGCTGGCGCCAAGACGGGCGACAGCGCGACCATCATCGGCGACTAGCGCAATGGACGAGGCTGCGGGAAACGATAAGGGCCGTCTGGCGATGATCGCCGGTCGGACTTTCCCGGCCAATGACGTCCTGGTGGATGTCGTCGATTTTCTCAACAAGTCTCTCAAGCACGAAGGCTATATTTTTGGCGTCAGCAAGGCCGGCGACAAAATGACGGTTGTGATATACCG